>NZ_JACJPU010000060.1:0-26375 GCF_014696235.1 Sphaerospermopsis sp. FACHB-1194
ACCTACCTGAAATATGCAGAAGCTGTAGGTTTGACTCAGTCTGCTGCGGTACCTGCTTAATTTTGAAGTAGATATGCAATGAGTAGAATAATTATCCAATTAAAGGTAATTATTCTGCTAAACTTGGGTTGGCAATGCCAAAAAATAAACAACGATAAAAAATTAAGGTGCAAAACATGCCAAAAAATAAACAACGATAAAAAATTAAGGTGCAAAACAATGGCAGTTGAAAAAACTAATTCTTCCTCCAGCTTGGCAGAAGTTATTGATAGAATCCTAGACAAAGGTATCGTTGTAGATGCTTGGGTTCGTGTTTCCTTGGTTGGTATTGAATTACTAGCAGTAGAAGCTAGAATCGTAATCGCATCTGTAGAAACCTACCTGAAATATGCAGAAGCTGTAGGTTTGACTCAGTCTGCTGCGGTACCTGCTTAATTTTGAAGTAGATGTCCGAGATTAAGAATTTAATTAGGATTAAATTCTAGTACCATCATTGCTTTTTTAATGACTTTGATATGCGGAAATATAGTTTTCATGAAAGCATATCTATTAAAAAAGCAGAAACACCTGCAACTACATTCACTGAGTAAAAAACTCCGGTGAATGTAGTTGATACCAGCTTCTAATTTCTAGGAGAACTTCATGGCGGCTTTAATGGAAAGAATCCGGCAGGAGAATAACTCAATATTTGAGGAAGTAAATTTATTCCTGTCTGAGACAAAAAGCAAGCGGTTTACTCAAGCAAAAAAACAAGCGGAAGAACTGCATCAATTCCAGCAGCAACTCAAGCAAACAACTGATGAGTTTTTGACAAATGCTGCTAAAGAACGCATTGCTCAAACTAACCAGCAAGCAAAAGAGTTGGACGAGTTCTATCAGCAACTCAAGCAAACAACCGATGAATTTTTGGCAAATGCTGCCCAAAAACGCATTGCTCAAACTAACCAGCAAGCAAAAGAGTTGGACGAGTTCTATCAGCAACTCAAGCAAGCAACCGATGAGTTTTTAGCAAATGCTGCTAAAGAGCGTATCGCTAAAGCTGAGGCACAAGCGAAAGAGTTGAGTGAGTTCCATCAGCAACTTGAGCAAACAACCGATGAATTTTTAGCAAATACGGCTAAAGAACGTATTGCTAAAGCTGAGGCACAAGCGAAAGAGTTGAGTGAGTTCCATCAGCAACTTGAGCAAACAACCGATGAATTTTTAGCAAATACGGCTAAAGAACGTATTGCTAAAGCTAATGAACAAAAGCAGAATCTGCGTCAATTCCGTCAGGATTTATTTGCGAGTGTTATTGGCAATTACCGTCGCAATTAATACTCACAATCCTGCTGACTGTTAGATAATTGGGCTATATAGTAATTCCCCCTAATCCAATAGTTGTAAAACTGTGAAGATCAGGGGGTGAATAATAAAAATCAACAATGAGTTTTGGCGTTAAACAATGATAGTCTCAGTTTATACCTGGTTCAAGCTAAAAACAATGGCTATTTGAAAAATAACTTGACTACAGTTATATAACTAAGCTCTCTGCTGGAAACTATATAGATTAAACATAGCACATTCCAATTAGAAAAGATAGCAATCTTTTTCCCTTTTTTCCAAGTTATTTTCCAACTATCGTGAATTTATGACTATCATGAATATGAATCAGAAAAGAGCAGTTCTTCGTGTTCGCCCAGGGCAGTTTGTGGTGACACCTGCTATTGAAAAAGTAGCATCTCGGGCTTTACTTTATCTCAAGTCAGGGTTTCCCATTCACTTACGGGGTCCAGCTGGAACAGGTAAAACTACTTTAGCTCTGCATTTGGCTCATTGTTTAGACAGGCCAGTAATGTTATTGTTTGGAGATGACGAATTTAAGAGTTCAGATCTGATTGGTAGTGAATCGGGATACACTCACAAAAAGTTACTCGATAATTATATTCACAGTGTTGTAAAAATTGAAGACGAATTCAGACAGAATTGGGTAGATTCTCGACTAACTTTAGCTTGTCGGGAAGGATTTACGTTGGTATATGATGAATTTAATCGTTCACGTCCTGAAGTTAATAACGTATTGCTTTCAGCCTTAGAAGAAAAAATTCTCAGTCTTCCCCCTAGCAGTAATCAACCAGAATATTTAAATGTTAATCCCCAGTTTCGGGTAATTTTTACCTCTAATCCAGAAGAGTATTGCGGCGTTCACTCTACACAAGATGCTTTAATGGATAGATTGGTAACTATTAATATGCCAGAACCAGACGAGTTAACTCAAACTGAGATATTAATTCAAAAAACAAATCTAGATAGAGAATCTGCTTATTTTATCGTGCATTTAGTTAAATCATTTCGTCAGGCTACAGGGGCTGAAAAAACTTCTGGCTTGCGGTCTTGTTTAATGATTGGTAAAGTTTGTGCAGATAACGGTATTGTAGCAACACCAGAAAATGCGGACTTTCGGGATATTGCTATGGATATTTTATTCAACCGCACAAATTTATCTATCAGCGAGTGTACATCTATTTTGGCGGATTTGCTGAATCAAGCTTCTACAAGCGTAGCCCAGGCTTTAGAGATGATGAATGTTGATGAGGAGTTTCATAACGGTTATTCTCTAAAGGAAGTTTCCCAGCCTCAGACTGATTTAGAAACTTTAGAAAATATAGTTCCTTTTGAGAAGGAAGTTTATTATTACCTAACTGAGCATAAAAGTGAAGGAATAAATGGACTGCAAAAAGCTTTGAATCTAGACAAGAATGTAATATTCAATGCTCTTCATTCTTTAAAGCAAAAGTCTTTGGTTAACAAAGTTAATGGTCTTTATACTATTCAAGAGTTGAATCACTCGTGACTTCTACCCCAATATTGCCAACACGTCAAACAAACCCAAGTCGAACTATTACCACATCTACCCAAGGTTCGACTTTGGCGGACATTCTCGAAAGAGTTTTAGATAAAGGTATTGTCATTGCAGGTGATATATCTGTATCTATTGCTTCTACCGAACTTCTACATATTCGTATTCGCTTGTTAATTTCCTCCGTTGATAAAGCTAAAGAGATGGGTATCAATTGGTGGGAAAATGACCCTTATCTCAGCAGTAAGGCGCAAAGTCTGGTTGAAGAAAACCAACTACTCCAACAGCGCCTAGAAAGCTTAGAAGCGCAAATGAACGTAATGAAATCAGCAATAGAAGAAGGGCAACTAACCTTAGCTAATACGGAAGCTAGTTTTGAGGAAGAGAACCAAGAAGTGATCCCATTATCCATAGATAGCAACATACAAGAAGAAGAGGAATCTGTCATAGAAGAGGAGCAATTTACTTTAGCTAATACGGAAAATATTTCTGGGGAAATAGACCAAGAAAGTATACCATTGTTATCCATAGATCCCCCCGTTGATGTCTAATTGCAATTTAGGAGTTATCCAAATTTAGATTAATCAAAACTGGAACTCCTGAAATTTTAATCATTGTGAAAAGAACTTAGTGGAAAAAACTTAAAGTTTTAGATGACATCATGGAAATGGTTGACACTCCAATTAATAATTCTCAAGATTTACTAACTACTGGTTCTAAATCCAAGAATGAAGCGGGTTTAGCTCCTTTATTGTTGACGTTACTAGAATTGGTGCGTCAACTGATGGAAGCTCAAGTAATTCGGCGGATGGAACGAGAATGCTTGAGCGAATTAGAGTTGGAGCGAGCAGCAGAAAGTTTACAAAAGTTGGAAGAGCAAATTTTACATTTGTGTGAAATATTTGAAATTAATCCAGAGGAGTTAAATGTAAATTTAGGAGATTTTGGTACTCTTTTGCCTCATCCAGGCTCTTATTATCCAGGGGAACCTAGCAACAATCCTTCTATATTGGAATTACTGGATCGCCTGTTAAATACGGGAATTGTTGTAGAGGGTGAAGTAGATATAGGTATAGCTCAGTTGGATCTGATTCATGCTAAATTGCAGTTAGTTCTGACCTCTAAACCAATTGGGTCAATTAAATCAGAAGCGACATATCCTTCGTAAAATAAAGTTTAAGTTTAAATACATTTTAATTAATTTGCAGATTATGAATTTTGGTCTTTATTTGTACGGTATTTTCCCTGAATCAATTTCTAATTCTCTGGAACTTAAAGGATTGGATGGACAAACTGTTCAGAGTCAAGTAGTTGATGGATTTACTTTTTTATATTCAGAAGCTTGTCAAGAAAAATATTTAGCTTCTCGCCGAAATTTATTGGCTCATGAAAGAGTGTTAGAAGAAGCAATGAAGGCGGGATTTCATACGCTTCTACCTTTGCGCTTTGGATTAGTTGTTAAAGATTGGGAAGAAATTAATAGACAACTGATCCAACTATATAAGCAGCAGTTAGAAGAATTATTTAGCAAGTTAGCAGGACAAAGAGAAGTAAGTATTAAGATTCTTTGGAATACTAAGTCTGAAGTCCAAGCAATGATGGAATCTAATCCAGATTTAAAACAGCAGCGGGACAAGATGGAGGGTAAAAACTTAAGCATGGAAGAGATTATTGGTATTGGGCAGTTAATTGAAAGTAATTTGCAGGCTCGTAAGGAAGCTGTAATTCAAGCTTTCTTGGAGGAATTAAATCCTTTAGCAACAGAGGTGATTGAAAGTGAACCGATGAATGAAGAAATGATATACAATGCCGCATTTCTCATTCCTTGGGAAAGCGAATCTGTATTTAGCGAGCGCGTGGAAACTATTGATCAGAAATTTGGCGATCGCCTACGTATTCGTTACAATAATTTTACTGCGCCCTATACATTCGCGCAGCTTGTTTCTGAGTAGTATACCTAATTTCTTGCAGCCCCAAGCTGTGATGTTAAAAAGTTGGTTTTTGCTGAAGATAACTTAAAAACTCAATAGGATTTATCAATATGTTAATGAAAATTTTACTAGCTCCCATAACTGGACCAATTGGTGGAGTTGTCTGGATTGCAGAGAAAATCCAGGAGCGTACAAATACAGAGTTTGATGCTCAAGAAAATTTACATAAACGATTATTAAGTTTACAGCTTGCCTTCGATCTCGGTGAACTTGGTGAAGAAGAATTTGAGGCTCAAGAAGAGGAAATTCTTTTAAAAATTCAAGCATTGGAAGAGGAAGCCAACAGAGATGCTGAAGCTGAAGAATTACAGCTTGTCTAAATTATCAGTACAATCCTGGCGGTGTCTAGATTGCATAGATTATTGTTTACCTGCTATAATCTCTGAAATCTTGAAACCATTTACTGGTAATAACAACGTCTGCACACAAAGTAGTGCTTCCTAGCAAAAACTTATCTGGTAATTATCTTGAGGATAAGAGTAGAAAACCCGCTCATGCGGGTTAAAGTTTAAACAAAAATTAATATTCAATCTCAAAAGTGTGGTAATTATGCGGTTCACTAGTTTCCTTTTTCTGAGATATATTTTGAACAGTTGTTGAGTGAGGTTGACGTAATCTATGAATGGTTTTTTCCGTTTCTTCGATCTGATGATTTAGAACGTCTAACCTTTGTTGGAGTACAAACATTCTTTCTTTAATTCCATATAACTCTCGTTGGATACGTTGCTTTTCAGTCACCATTTTATAAAGCTCTAATTGACTTGAAGCATCTGATTTATTTCTAGGCATCGTACTAACTTTAGCCCTAATCAAACCGCGGTTGCGAATATTTTTCATGAAAAGTACCTAAATATTTTCAACATTATAACTAGTTTTATTCAATTGTAAACGCCTAAATACTCAAATAATAGATTTTTTTTATAAATTCAGAAAATATCAAGTTGTAGTTTTAATGATTATAAAAAATTTGTCAGTCATTGGTTGTATGTCTCTATGGAAAAAAGATGGAATTAGAAAACTTCTACACTTATGCTTTTTTAGAAACTCCTAGCTTTCCCCTAACCTTGCCCCAAGGAATTGCTAGTCAAGTAGTTTTGATTAATGGTACTCAACTTTCTGCTATTGTCGAGCCTGGAATATCTTTAGAATCGTGCCAAAAAAATGATGCTGAAATTATCCAGATGGCTTTATGTCATGATCGAGTTATTTGTGAAATTTTTGAGCAAATTACAATTTTACCATTGAGATTTGGCACTTGTTTTAAGTCTCAAACAAAACTACTTAACTATCTAGAATTGCATAGCCAAGAATATCGCAAACAGCTAGAAAAAATCAAAGGTAAAGTCGAATTTTGTTTAAAACTAATTCCTCATTCCTTACCTGAAACAGAAACATTTACGGAAAAGGGGAGGAATTACTTTTTAGCTAAAAAGCAACAATATCAAAATAGACAAAACTTTACTATTGCTCAAGATACAGAAAAACAAAACTTAATTGATGTCATCAGAAATGTACATCAATTGCCAATAGTTATTCAAGACAAGCAAGAAGAAGTAAGAATTTACATTTTGGTTGGCTCTCAAGATAAAATTTTAATTTTAGAACAATTTTTAAGTTGGCAAAAAGCTTGCCCACGCTGGGATTTATCATTGGGAGATGTTCTTCCACCTTACCATTTTATTTAATGCTTATTAACTATTATTTGATTGATTTTGAAAATTATGAACCAGTACGATTCACTTAATTTACTTCTGTTTAGCGGCAAAGGCGGAGTCGGTAAAACCACCATGTCTTGCTGTTTTGCGCGTTATTGGGCGACAAAGTTCCCGGAAGAAAAAATCTTATTATTGTCCACAGATCCGGCACATTCTTTAGGAGATGTATTACTTGCAAAAGTGACAGATGATGCTGCACCAATAGCAGATTTACCCAATTTGAGTATTCAGGCTTTAGATGCTCAAAAACTGCTATTAGAATTTAGGGCAAAATATAGTCAATTTTTAGAACTATTAGTGGAAAGAGGAAGTTTAGCTGATGGAGAAGATTTAGCCCCAGTTTGGGATTTAAACTGGCCTGGCTTAAACGAACTGATGGGATTACTAGAAATACAAAGGTTACTATCAGACAAAAGCGTTGATCGCATAGTAGTTGATATGGCACCTTCTGGACATACCTTGAATTTATTGCGCTTAAAGGATTTTCTAGATGTAATTTTAAATTCATTAGAATTATTCCAAAAGAAGCATCAAGTGATCACAGAAACTTTCACAGGTAGTTATACCCGTGATGAAGTTGACAACTTTTTAGCTGATCTCAAATTTCAATTATCAGAAGGTAGAAGACTACTACAAGATAATCACTTTACAGGTTGTTTAGTAATTGCCATTGCTGAACCGATGTGTTTGGCAGAAACAGAGAGATTTTTAGAACAGTTAAAAACCTTAGATGTTCCCTACTCAGGAATATTAATCAATCGCATTTTGACAGATGCCAATATAGATCCAGATCGTTATGCAGAGCAGGAAAAATACCTACAAAAGTTCTTAAATATTTCCCAAAATCAACCAGTTTTTATTGTCCCACAACAGCCATCAGCCCCATTAGGTAATTTAGAATTAGATCATCTAGCCGCACAAATTCAAAAAATTGAGCAAGTTGAACTGGTATCTGCTCCAGTCATTACATGGCCAGTGAGAATACCACCCAGCTTTAGTGATTTTTTAGCAGCAGGATGTCAACTAATTATTGTCGGCGGCAAAGGCGGAGTCGGCAAAACTACAGTATCAGCAGCAATGGGTTGGGCTTTTGCCAATCATTATCCTGAGCAAAAAATTCGTGTTATTTCCATAGATCCTGCTCATTCTTTGGGAGATGCCTTTGGAGAAAAATTAGGGCATCAGGCCAAATTATTAGCTCCTAATTTAAGCGGACAAGAAATTGATGCTGACAGAATATTAGATCAGTTTCGTACTGATTATCTTTGGGAATTGGCGGATATGATTAGTGGTGAAGGAACAGCAACAGACACAAATGTCAATATGGCTTATCTGCCAGAGGCTTGGAGACAGATCATGTCTCAAGCTTTACCAGGAATTGATGAAATGCTATCCCTAATTACCATTATAAATTTATTAGAAAGTAACCAGCAAGATTTGATTATTTTAGATACTGCTCCTACAGGTCATCTGCTACAATTCTTAGCAATGCCCTCAGCTTTAGGAGATTGGTTATCTTGGATATTTAAGCTATGGATGAAATATCAAGACGTTTTGGGTCGAGTTGATTTCATTGGACGGCTACGTAATCTGCGCCAACAAGTTATCCAAGCTCAAAAGAAATTGAAAGACCCCAAACACACCCAATTTATAGGTGTAATTCAGGCAGAGGAAGCAATTATAGCTGAACATATCCGCTTAACAGAATCTCTGAAAAAAATGGGAATTCAACAACGCTATGTGGTGCAAAATCGCTACACTCAAAATTCAGAAATCAATCAGGGCTTATTTTCAGAACAAACGATTATTCGCTTGCCTCAATTACCCAGGTCGGTAGAACCAATAGACCGAATTAAAGGCGCGGCTGATCTTTTATTTGCATTTGAGGAACTAACCTCCAATTAAAGAACAATTTAGCCGCAACAATATTTTTGTAAGTTCATTTTAGAAAGGGATGTCATGAGTGATTTATTCAAAGGATTTGAGCAGTTCATAGAATTGGTCAAGACGTTAGAAGAAAAAATTGACAGTGGAGAAGTGAAAACTGATGTGCAGTTTAACACAAGATCCGTCAGTAGTATTCCCAGAACAGGCAATATTCCCCGTGGGAGTAGTAGCAATATAGGGACTAGTCGGATCCGCACTCCTTCCTCTCCTTCTACTTCCCCTTCTCCTTCCTCTCCAGCCGCTAATGCAGGTTCATCAGAGCCGATCATACCACCTGATTCTAATTCGGGTATGACCCTCAAAGATATCGGCGGACTGAGTGAAGTTCTCAAAGAACTCAAAGAACTAATTGCTGTTCCCTTAAAACGCCCTGATTTGCTGGTTAAATTGGGACTAGAACCCACACATGGCGTACTGTTGGTAGGACCTCCGGGTACTGGTAAAACTCTGACAGCCAGGGCCTTGGCTGAGGAATTAGGAGTTAACTATATTGCCCTAGTCGGACCAGAAGTAATCAGCAAATATTACGGAGAAGCAGAACAAAGACTGCGAGGCATCTTTGAAAAAGCAGCCAAAAATGCTCCCTGTATTATTTTTATTGATGAAATTGATAGCCTCGCCCCAGATCGCAGTGCAGTGGAAGGGGAAGTAGAAAAACGTTTAGTTGCTCAGTTATTAAGCTTGATGGATGGTTTTACCCAAACTCAAGGGGTAATTGTTCTAGCAGCTACTAACCGCCCTGACCATCTTGATCCAGCCCTACGTCGTCCAGGAAGATTTGACCGGGAAATTCAGTTTCGCATTCCAGACAACAACGGACGCAAAGAAATATTACAAGTTCTGACTCGTAATATGCCTGTGGATGATACGGTCAATTTGGAATTTATCAGCGATCGCACTGTGGGATTTGTAGGTGCTGACTTAAAAGCCGTATGTCAAAAAGCAGCTTACATCGCTTTACGCCGTCAAGTTCCTTCGATTGATGTGCAAGCTCCTGACACTATGACGGTGAATCAATCGGATTTTATACAAGCACTCAAAGAAATCAAACCAGCAGTGCTTCGTAGCATGGAAGTTGAAGTCCCCCATGTGGAATGGGAAGATATTGGTGGTTTGGAGACAATTAAGCGAACCCTACAGGAATCCGTCGAAGGAGCTTTACTGTATCCAGAACTTTACCGCCAAACCAAGGCCGTAGCACCCAGGGGCATCTTGCTTTGGGGTCCTCCGGGAACTGGTAAAACTTTATTAGCTAAGGCCGTAGCTTCCCAAGCCAGAGCTAATTTTATTGGTGTCAATGGTCCAGAGTTACTTACTCGTTGGGTGGGAGCTAGTGAACAAGCTGTGCGAGAATTATTTGCTAAAGCCAGGCAAGCTGATCCCTGTGTCATATTTATTGATGAAATTGATACCTTAGCCCCAGCACGGGGAACTTACACTGGTGATTCGGGAGTTAGTAACCGCGTAGTCGGGCAACTACTCACTGAATTGGATGGTTTAGAGACGGGGACTAATATTTTAGTGATTGGGGCTACTAATCGTCCTGATGCCCTTGACCCTGCTTTATTACGGGCAGGAAGATTAGACTTGCAATTCAAGGTTGATTTACCTGATTTAGCCAGCCGTCTAGAAATTTTGCGAGTCTACACTGAGGGCAGACCTTTGTTAGATGTGGATTTGGCATATTGGGCTGAGTCCACCGAAGGCTGGAACGGAGCAGATTTAGTTTTGCTGTGTAATCAGGCTGCTGTGAAAGCAATTCGCCGTTTTCGAGACCAAGGGGAAACAGACCCGGCTGCTATTAGGATTACTCTTGATGATTTCCAGTATTCTTATCAAATTCTAATGGAGCAGCGAACCGTTAGCTAGAGGCAAATCGGGGCAACCACGGGGGATTGCCCCTACTTTTTTTGTTAACCTCCGGGAGTCAGAAGTAAGGTGTGTTTATGTTCCTGGACGTGAGCGAATATGATCAGGTATATGGTAGCGATCGCCTAATATCTCCAACAATGGACCATTAACATCAAATTTCACCTTACTGACTGAGGCTACTAAAATATTGACTCGATAGCGATAACATCCCAAATCAATTCCTAGTAAGCTACAAAGTATAATCCGAATTGTGGCTTTATGGGAAACTACTAAAACATTACCTTCTGGGTGTTTCTCTATAATTTCAGTAATCACAGGTATTGCCCGGTTAGCAATTTCTACGGCTGTTTCTCCTCCTAGAGGTGCATTCCAAGCAGGTTCTGACAACCATTTGATATAGTTTTCTGTGTAGTTCTCTTGTACAAAGGATTTACTTTTGGTTTCCCACACACCATAACTACCTTCTCTGAGTCCTTCTCTTACCTGCATATCTATTCCCAGAGCATCACAAAATGGTTTGGCAGTGGCAATGGTGCGTTTCATGGGACTAACATAAACTCCTTTCCATTGCAATTGTTTATAAACATCGGCAAAACTTTCTGCCATCTGTATTCCTGCGGTTGTCAATTCTGCATCGGTTTCACCACAGAAATTGCCATTTTGACTAAATGTTGTTTCCCCATGTCGCAGTAAATATAAATTGAGTGCCATAGGTTTGATTGCGATTGGTAATCAGGTTTATAGTGAGCGAAGTCGAACTGAATTTGTGCAAAAATAAATTACCATCAATCTTGCAATTGAATATGTGACACCAGCACAAAGTGATTAGCTAAAATGTTTTATCGAGCAAAATGTTTTATCTAGCCTTTCTACCTTAGTCAAAAAGTCATTAATTTAACCAGTATTTAGGGTTTGCTGAAAAAGTCCCTTCGTTGAGGCAGGGAATAGGGAATAGGGAATAGGGAATAGTTTTAAGCTGTTACACAGCTAAATTGTATAATCCTAATATTCTGAACTCTTGTTTAACAGGCAAGATGCCTGTTCCACTTATACAAATTAAATGCACAACAGCTTAGCTATCTGTTATCCCCAGATTTTCTAATTTATCAGACCCAAAATGCACAGTTTTTAAGGTATACCCTGTAAAAGCTGGCACTTTTTTAACTTCCAGCAGGCTAAAACCCTTTACCTGTAAAGTTTTCATATTTATTCAGCAAGCCCTAGTTAGGGTTTACTGAATAAACCTAAAACCTTGATATATCAAAGGTTAGAGGCTGATAAACACAGAAATTAGTGCAAGGGTTTTGAAGCGTATACCGGAAAAAGTGTGCATTTTTTGGGATTTCAAGAGATGGCAAAGAAATTTTCAAATCTCCTCCTGACTCCTGACTCCTGACTCCTGACTCCTGACTCCTGACTCCTGACTCCTGACTCCTGACTCCTGACTCCTATGCCCTCACGGAAAGACTTTCTCAGCAACCCCTAGTTAGACGTTTAGTTAGGCGATCGCTTTTTGATAAACTTCCTCTAAACAAGCAATTAATTCATCAACTTGAGCAGAGGTAAATAGTCCATCTGGTCCTTGGGGTGTAATATCAGTAAATGGTGATTCATAGAGTAATGCTGCATCCATGACACCATGTTCTGTGAGGTAGTTGATAATCATATCTATAAATTCTATTTGATTAGCATTAAGGTTTTTATCAGCTATAAAACTAGCTAATTCTTGTTTAGCAACTTCCCTATCTAGTCCGACTAAGGAACGCACAAATAAGCCTAGTCCTTGAGATTCTTCTTTAGCGCGGTTAATATCTTCCGTTTCTCCGATACCGCTTTCTGCTAATATTCTTTCTAACTCGGATAAATCTGATGCGGTTAATTGTTTATTGGTTCTGAGTTTGAAAATAACTATATTATCTTGATGCCCTCTTAAAAAGGCTCTGGCTTTAGATCGGAACTTATAGAATTGATCTGTTGAGGTAAAATGAGGTAATTCTACTATAATTTCCTCACCCATTTCATCCTCAAAATTAGTATAAATGGGTTCGCGTTGTTTCTTATCAATTAAATTTACTAAACCCCGTAGACGTTTGCGGAGTGTTTCTAACATGGGTAAGGTGACATCTTGCCACCATTCGTCGCTTTGAATATCTTGAATTAATGGTAATTGTGCTTGAATTAAAGGAATATCTGGTTTTTCTTCTAGTAACCCAGCAATTGATTTCACCTGTGTTTGTAATTGTTTTAAATTAGGTTGAGATTTGACTATGGCTAGTTGTAATTTTAAGATTAATATATCAAAGCGTTTGGTTTCTTCTGCTTCTGTGGGTATTTGGGAAGGTAAACCGGCAATTTCTTGATTTAAGGTAATAATATCTTCTTGGGCTAATGATTTCCATGATTCATAATTACCATATTTTTCTACAAATTGGCGTTTTGTGCGAACTATAAAATTTTCTGTGTTCATGGCTGCAACTTCTGTATATAATAAATTAGCTATTTGATGCCGCAGTTCTGTATTTGTTTTTGGTTCTTTTGCAGATGTTTGATTTTCGTAAATTGCGGAATTATTAATAGAATTATCAACAATTGATTTATCTAATTCTGCTATTAATTCCAGGCGTTTAGTAAATAACTGCTTACTTAAAGATTTACCTATGGGTGCATCTGTGGTTTCTGGGTTGTGTTGGAAAAATTCTAAATTTTGGCAGTAGTCAAATACATAGAAAAATTGTTTATCTTGTCCTATACCAAATAAGTCAGCACAGCGACGAGTTCCCCTTCCTAACATTTGCCAGAATTTGGTTTTAGAACGCACCAATTTAAACATGACTAAATTTACTACTTCTGGTACATCTATTCCCGTATCTAACATATCTACAGAAATGGCGATATGGGGCATTTTATCTTTTTTAGAAAAGTCGTCTATAATACTTTGAGCGTATTTAGTATTGAAGGTAATGACGCGAGCAAATTCACCTTTAAATTGGGGATAGTTAATATTAAATCTGTCAGCGATAAAGTTAGCGTGAGCTTGATTTTTAGCAAAGATAATTGTTTTACCTAAGATATCACCGCCGGCAACTTTTAAACCTCTGGTCATTAGATGTTCTAAAACTTTATCTACTGTATCTTGATTAAATAACCATTGATTGACTGCTGCTGCTTCTATGCGGTCGGGGATGTTACCTTCATCATCCCATTCTATAGCATCCCATTCTTCTCTTTCTGTTTCTGATAGTTGACTATAATTAATTCCTTGACGTTGGAATTTCAGGGGAATTGAGACGGCTTGAGGTGGGACTAAAAAGCCATCTTTTACCGCATCTTCTAAGCCATAGGCATCTGTAGGTACACCACTTTCTAAATCAAATAATCCGTAGGTGTTGCGGTCTATTTCATCTTTGGGGGTGGCGGTTAATCCTAATAGTAAAGCATCAAAATTATTGAAGATGTGGCGATATTTTTGGAAGACGGAACGATGGGCTTCATCAACAATAATTATATCAAAATGGGCAACACTAAACCGTTTTTCTGATTCTTTGGTATCATCAATTAATCCCATCATGGTCTGATAGGTACAAGCGAATACTCTCCCTTCTCCATCTTTTTCTGTGACTAGGTTAACTGGAGATGCTTCTGGTAGGTGTTTTTTTAATACTTTGATGGTTTGGTCTACCAAGGCCACACGGTCGGCTAAAAATAGGGCGCGTTTGACCCAGTTACAACGCATCAGCATTTCTACTAGGGCGATCGCTGTTCTGGTTTTTCCTGCACCTGTAGCCATGACTAACAGGGTTTTGCGTTCTTTGTCGGTTTCTATAGCTTCTGTAACGCGGCGAATAGCACGGGTTTGGTAATAGCGTTCTGCTATACTGGGTTTAATATCTGCTTGGGCTAAGGATCTGCGGATGCTGCGGCGTTGAATAAGTAATTCTAATTCGGCTTTTTTGTAGAACCCTTGGACTTGTCGCGGTGGGTAGTTGGTGTCATCCCATAACCAATGTTCATAACCGTTGGTGTAGAAAATTAAGGGACGTTGGTTAAATTGTTTTTCTAAACAGTCTGCATAGAGTTTAGCCTGTTGTTGACCGTTGCGGGGGTCTTTGCGGGTACGTTTTGCTTCGACTACTGCTAGGGGTTTTCCATCATCTCCCCATAATACATAATCTACAGAGCCATTACCGGAGTTGTTGGGCATTCCTGTTACTGGATATTCACAGGAAACGTTCCCTTCGACACTTCGGCTTCGCACTTCGGCTTCGCTCAGTACAAGCTCAGTACAAGCTTCGCTCCCTTCGACTTCGCTCAGGGAACGGCCTTCGACTTCGCTCCCTTCGACACTTCGGCTTCGCACTTCGACTTCGCTCCCTTCGACTTCGCTCCCTTCGACTTCGCTCAGGGAACGGCCTTCGACTTCGCTCCCTTCGACTTCGCTCAGGGAACGGCCTTCGACTTCGCTCAGGGAACGGCCTTCGACTTCGCTCAGGGAACGGGAACTGTTGCGCTGGTTGAGCGAAGTCGAAACCAGCTTCCATCCTGCTTCTTTTAATAATAAATCTATGATGGACTTGCGGGTTTCTTGTTCTGAATAGTCGTGTGTATCTGGTTGGCTAATATTTACTTTTTTGACTGCTGCTAGTTCGGCTCTGAGTTGTTTTATGGTTTCATCTAGGGCGTTTTTATCTGTTAGTAATAGGGAGAGTTTTTCATCTTTTTCTTTGAGTTCTATTGCTAATTTTTGCAGTTCTTGAGTTCGACTTCGCTCACTCACCGGAGTTTTGTTTTTCTCACTAAGTTTAGTTTGATTTTGTTCACTAACCGGGGTTTTATCTCTCTCACCGGCTGGAGTTCGACTTTGCTCACTCACCGGGGTGGTTTTGGTAACTTGCGGTATGGCGTTAATATCAAAGGTTAAACCTGGTTCTGGTTTGGTGGTGCGTCCGTAGGTACGGGTTAACCAATATGCTATATGAAAAAATTCTTTGACTGCGGTGAGGCTATCGTTAACGGGTACTTTTCTTTCATCATGAACGGCGTTGTTACCAATTTTAATGATGAGTTTGGCTTTGTTAAATATGGCTTGACCTACTAATTGTTTAAAGGTCGGTTCATGGATGAGGGCGCTAATGTTATCTTGATAGGGTAAGTTTAATGTATTGTCGTATTTATAGAGCCAGTTTACTGTTAATTCTAAGGCGCGACGGCTATAAAAACAGGCTGTCCGGGGGTCACGGTAGGCTGTTTTAAAGGCTTTGTGAGCAGATTCGTAAATGGTGGGAAATTCGGGTTTAAGAAAGGTAAACTGGCTCATTTAGTTAATAAGCTGTTGTTAGTTTCAATAGATTATACTCATTATATTCAGTAAATATGTTGATTTCAAGCTAGAATTTCATGGGATGTTGAGCTACATTTAGAATATAATGTTTCTTATGATGTTTCTAAGGCCAGCAAATAAATACGGCAAATGACAGCATATACCCTAAATTTACCTGAACAGTTGAAGCATGAAATTGAGCAATTAGTTCAAAGTCAGGGGATTTCGCTTGATCAATTTATTCTGTGGGCTGTAACAGAAAAAGTCAGTACCCTGAAAGCATCTTTTTCACAAATTGCTTATCGTCAGGGAGCAAATGGGCAACTTGTACCAATCATTAAAGGTACAGGAATTAGAGTCCAGACTGTGGTGATAGCTTCCCAAAAATGGGGTATGAGTCTCAGTCAAATTGCTGATGAGTATGAGCTAAATGAGGCACAAGTAAGAGAGGCTTTGAGTTTTTATGTAGTCAATAAGGAGCAGATTGATACAGCGATCTCTTCTGAGCAATCCTTAGAAAGTGCCAATGGTTAAACTCAAGCTGCATCTGGATGCTGATACCTCTAGTAAATCACTACATTTAGCATTGGTGTCTAAAGGTCATGATGTCACTCGTACACCAAATGACTGGATGCCTTTAGATGCTAGTGATGAAATTCAATTATTACGTGCAACTTCTCAGGGAAGATGTATTTTTACTTTCAATATTAGAGACTTTATTGTTCTAGCAGAAAAGTATCCGCAACATGGTGGTATTATCCTTGCTGCTCAGAATAGTTGGTCACTTTCCGATTTAATTATGGCATTAGATAACCTATTATCTGACGCAGAAGCGGCGGATTGGATTGGTTAGGTAGATTGGTTGAATCGGTGGCGAAAGTAGTTTTAGAAGTCTAATATTTCTCGGTTTTTTTATAGTGTAAATCAATTTTTTGAGGTTATAGTTCTCCTTTAAATGCACGATGTTGGAGGGATGCAAAGAGGGCATCTAGTTCTGATAATGAGGCGCGGTGTGATTTTTTTAGTTCTTCTACTGCTTCGACTCTTTGGGCAAATTCTTTTTGAAGAGAGAAAGGTGGTAATGGAATTTTAATCTTTTTAATTCCTTCCGCTGTAATAGTTTTCTTGGCCGTTCTGGTTACATAACTCTCAAGTAACTTTTGTCCTTTATCAGAAATCATAAAGTGGAATAGGAACAATGGATGTGAAATATTTGCCTTTGCTTTGAAACGTAAAAGATTTGGACTAATATTAGCACCAACAAGACTATTTGAGGTAACAAGACCAATTCTTTTAGCTGTTGATCCATCACCTCGAACTGCCATAACTATGTCGTACAGTTCTAAAATTGTTCGAGGAAATTGTTTACTGATTACCGGATCTATAAAGACATAGTTAGAGATATTTGGGTCTAATCGTCCATCTAAAAGAATATTACCAATTCTTGCAACAGGTGTTCCTATAGTTTGATATTGAAAACCGTAGAAAGTAGGATAACGATATATTTCTGCACAAGTGTCGCCTAAATTTTTACAACTCCATCCTTTTGGATTCTTAACAGGATCTCCGAACATTTCTAAGAAAATGGATTGAGTGAGGGTGTCGAGTTGTGCGATCGCTTCCTTTCTTTTTCTCCTCAACTCCTCCGCTTGATCTAATATCTCTGCTATTCTTTTCTGTTCTTCTAATGGTGGTAGGTAGAACTTTGTACTCAGAAATTCACCTCTATTTACGTGCTGCATTGTTGCACCATGTAAATGTTTTTTCATATCAAGAATTGCTACTTCCAATCCATGACGTAAGTAACGCTTATCAACTATTTTTGTATTAGGTAAAACACGAAATATATGTTGATTAAGTAATGCTTCTTCTGAGTCATTCCATTCAAAAACACCAAGGGTAGCAGACCATGAAACAAGCAAGTCTCCCGGTTGAACTCGTACAAGTTCGGAAACAGTTCTTTCTGTTCTATTAAAGGGCTTATTTGGATCTGTTAAATTCTGGATTCTAATGATTCGTAAACCTGATTCTCCCCAATCTTGTGGTTTAAAAGCTGCCCCATTAATAAATTCTGCTACAGAACCGAGTTTTACAAAAGTGTTACTCACCCTAACATTTTCTCCAAATCTTTAATAAACAACATTGATATTAAAAAATAAAATCTTATATATAAATAACCTCAACTAAAACTCTAATTGTGCATGAAGAAAGTGCTTTTTTGATGAAAAATTACTAATTTATATTTAAACTAGAAATAATTTTACGTACAGGTAAATACTCAACACGATTCATCCGTAATAATTGAACAGTTACCCGACCAATTGCTGTTAGAGGTTCAATCATACCACTTTGTGAATTTAAAATAAAATGCTCTTGCCAAATATCTTTTCTAGGATTATAGAGTCTCACAGTATCACCAGAATCAGGATCAATTGAAGCAATATCACTACCTTTAGCTTGATTACATAAGGAACAAGACAGAGCTAAATTTTCTAACACAGTTGCACCCCCATGTTTTTCTGCAATTACATGATCTATCTGATGATTAGCTAAAACTAACTTTTCTGGAATCAAACAATACTCACAACACCCCTGAGCGCGATTAAACACCATTTTTCGCACACTATTAGGAATATAACTTTTACTCATAACTTGCTTGTAACCTCAGTAAAGCCTGAGCTTTAGCAAGACGTACCAAATGCTCAATAAACTCATAATGTTGCCATAAAACAAGATCATTTTCATCCCAACCTTGATGGCGATTTTTCTCTAAAAGAGCATCAATTTTATCCTGAACTTCAGAAGAAAGACGAAGAGATAAAATTTGTTCAGGAGATGGCAACATTGCCAAAAACTCTAAAACCTCAGCTAAACCAGAAATACCACCCTTGGGATTAGCATTAATTTCTCGTAACCCTAAAGCCAATATTTTTGGTAAATCTTCCTTGTGAGATTCTAAACTCTCTACCATTTCATCAGGAATATCTAAAGTAATTCGCATAGTTTTTTACCTCAATAAAATCAATTATATACACATTTTTATTATCCTTGTAATAACTCATTTACAGTTAACTTCACCTCAGAAAACAAAGGGGAACAAATCACTTCATCACCTGTAAAAACCTGCTCCTCATACAAACCTTCCACCCACTCTAAAACAGTCACCTTTTGCCCCATCGGGTCAACAATCCAATATTCATTAATACCCCGCGCTGCATACTCAGAACGCTTGTAACGATAATCTCGATTTTCCTGATTAGGACTTACCACCTCAACCACCAACAAAGGGGGCGGCATATCCATTAAAATTAAAGAGCGTGTAGCATTTTGCATCACCTGAGCTAATTCTTCAGAAAATACCACCAAATCAGGAACACGCACCCCCACCATGCGACTATTTACAGCTATTTCTGTTTTCATACTCAAGCGGTAATAGGGAATACCTAATTTTAGAAAATAGGCAACTAAAAACATCGCTATGCGCCGATTGATCTCACTTTCAAAAGGCATAACAATTAATTCCCCATTTTCTAATTCATATAAATAATCCGTCCCATCGTCATAATTAAGAAATTCCTCAAAAGTCATTTTTTGAGCAGTTGTAACTGTCATGACCATTACTCCTATAAACTGCTTATCTTACTATTTTCTTACTATTTTAATTTCACTCCCCGTTCCCTGCCTGACCAACGTTCCCTAAGCCTCCCCGTTCCCTGACCAACGTTCCCTGAGCCTCCCCGTTCCCTGAGCCTCCCCGTTCCCTGAGCCTCCCCGTTCCCTGACCAACGTTCCCTGAGCGAAGTCGAAGGGAGCGAAGCTTGTACTAAGCTTGTACTGAGCTTGTACTGAGCTTGTACTGAGCTTGTACTGAGCGAAGCCGAAGTGTCGAAGGGAACACTTTTCCTAACTCAAATGAGCAAACCGACTGTAATGAGTTTCATTTTTACACTCAGCTAACTTATGTAATAAATTTGTATTTCCTAAAATCAAAGCTTGTTTTTTCTTGCGACTCCAACCTTGTATTTGTTTTTCCCGTTCATAAGTATCTTTTACAAGCTCATAATACTCACAAAAAACTAACTTAACAGGTAAGCGTTTCGCTGTATAATTTGCTCCATAACCATTTTGATGTTCCCATAAACGACGATCTAAATCCATTGTACTACCAGTGTAGTAAGTACCATCAGCACATTCAATAATATATATATATGCCATCGGTTGATGATTGAATTTTTTAAGTTTATTTTATACTTAAATCTGGCAATGTTTCCTCTCTCTGTTCCCTTCGACTTTGTTCCCTTCGACACTTCGGCTTCGCTCAGTACAAGCTTCGCTCAGGGAACGGACTTCGCTCAGGGAACGGACTTCGCTCAGGGAACGGACTTCGCTCAGGGAACGGACTTCGCTCAGGGAACGGACTCCGCTCAGGGAACGGACTTTGCTCAGGGAACGGACTTTGCTCAGGGAACGGACTTCGGTCAGGGAACGGACTTTGCTCAGGGAACGGACTTCGCTCAGGGAACGGACTTTGCTCAGGGAACGGACTTTGCTCAGGGAACGGACTTGGATTTTGTTCCCTTCGACACTTCGGCTTCGCTCAGTACAAGCTTTGTTCCCTTCGACACTTCGACTTTGTTCCCTTCGACTTCGCTCAGGGAACGGGCTTCGCTCAGGGAACAGACTTTGCTCAGGGAACGGGCTTCGGTCAGGGAACGGACTTCGCTCAGGGA
Organism: Sphaerospermopsis sp. FACHB-1194; assembly: GCF_014696235.1. Lineage (NCBI taxonomy): Bacteria > Bacillati > Cyanobacteriota > Cyanophyceae > Nostocales > Aphanizomenonaceae > Sphaerospermopsis > Sphaerospermopsis sp. FACHB-1194. The sequence continues at coordinate 20,412 of NZ_JACJPU010000060.1, forward strand.
ACGGACTTCGCTCAGGGAACGGACTTTGCTCAGGGAACGGACTTCGCTCAGGGAACGGACTTCGCTCAGGGAACGGACTTCGCTCAGGGAACGGACTTCGCTCAGGGAACGGACTTGGATTTTGTTCACTTCGACACTTCGGCTTCGCACTTCGGCTTCGCTCAGTGCAAGCTCAGTACAAGCTTTGTTCCCTTCGACACTTCGACTTTGTTCCCTTCGACTCCGCTCAGGGAACGGACTTCGCTCAGGGAACGGGCTTCGCTCAGGGAACGGACTTTGCTCAGGGAACGGACTTTGCTCAGGGAACGGACTTCGCTCAGGGAACGGACTTGGATTTTGTTCCCTTCGACACTTCGGCTTCGCTCAGTGCAAGCTCAGTACAAGCTTTGTTCCCTTCGACACTTCGACTTTGTTCCCTTCGACTCCGCTCAGGGAACGGACTTCGCTCAGGGAACGGACTTTGCTCAGGGAACGGACTTTGCTCAGGGAACGGACTTCGCTCAGGGAACGGACTCCGCTCAGGGAACGGGCTTCGCTCAGGGAACGGACTTCGCTCAGGGAACGGACTTCGCTCAGGGAACGGACTTCGCTCAGGGAACGGACTTCGCTCAGGGAACGTTAACCTAACAAACTCCCTAATTTCTCCATACTTTGTTGAATTTCTAACTCCAACTTAGCTAAATTAGCCAGAATTTCCTGGGGTGGTAAATGGTCTACCTCCTCATGTACCACTTCCTTGTAACGATTAAGACTTAAATCATACCCTTGAGCCGCAATATCCGCCCTTGGGACACAGAAACTTTGAGCCGTGCGGGGGCGTTCTCGTTCTGTAGTATTACGTACCTGCCACCGTGCTAAAATATCAGGTAAATTATTTTTACTATGTTCCTCCGGGGTTAACTGCACAGCCGGCACTGATCCAAGTTTATCCTCAGTTAACAAAGGTGTTCTTTTATCGTCTAAACTCAATCCATCGGCATTGACATCATAGAACCAAACAAAATCAGTTCCTCCCGAATTGGTTTTAGTAAAGAGTAAAATCGCCGTAGAAACTCCCGCATAGGGCTTAAACACACCACCAGGGAGGGATATGACTCCATCTAGCTTTTGTTCCTCTACCAGTATTTTCCGCAATTCTTTATGTGCCTTGGAAGACCCAAACAGCACCCCATCGGGGACAATTACCGCCGCCCTACCCCCTGGTTTCAGCAATCTTAAAAATAAAGCTAAAAATAATAACTCTGTTTTCTTAGTTTTAACTATTTCTAATAAATCCTTGGCTGTGTTTTCATAGTCTAAGGAACCAGCAAAGGGAGGATTAGCCAATAATAAAGTATAGGTTTCCTCATCGTCTGCGTGTTCCTGTGCTAAAGAATCTTTATATCTCACATCAGGATTTTCCACACCATGCAGGAGCATATTCATACTGCCAATTCGCAGCATGGTATTATCAAAATCAAACCCGTGAAACATCTGCTGGTGAAAATGTGCTTTTAGCTTGACATCTGTTAACACCTGGGGGTGATGTTGACGTAAGTATTCATTAGCAGTCACTAAAAAGCCACAGGTTCCACTAGCAGGGTCACAAATTACATCCCCCGGTTTGGGTGCTGTCAGTTCCACCATTAGCCCAATAATATGGCGCGGTGTTCTAAATTGCCCATTTTGTCCGGCTGAGGCAATTTTACTTAGGGGTTGCTGAGAAAGTCTTTCCGTGAGGGCATAGGAGTCAGGAGTCAGGAGTCAGGAGTCAGGAGGAGATTGGAAAATTTCTTTGCCATCTCTTGAAATCCCAAAAAATGCACACTTTTTCCGGTATACCCTTCAAAACCCTTGCACTAATTTCTGTGTTTATCAGCCTCTAACCTTTGATATATCAAGGTTTTAGGTTTATTCAGCAAACCCTACTTAACATATATTCATACAGGTCGCCTTTGGTGTCCCTGTCATCCATTGGGATATTAGCGATCAAGTCCACTACTTTAGCAAGTAGCGCGGGGGTGGGAATGGTAAAACGAGCATCTTTCATGTGGTGGGCATAGGTCGAGTCATCACCACCTAAAGTCCGCAGAAACGGGAAGACAAATTCATTCACCACAGCATACATTTCTGGCGGTGCGAAATGCTGAAACCGCGACCAACGCAAATGATCATAGGGGCGTTTTTTTAGCGGTTCTCCCGACTCGGATTTTTCTAATACATAATCTCCCTCTGGGAAAATACGCCGTTCCATTGGCTTTTTGAGTCGGGTAGCTTTGTTTTCTGCTAAGGTATGCAGGTCATCCAGACGACGCAAAAATAACAGGTAGGTAATTTGTTCAATTACTTCTAGGGGGTTGGAAATACCACCGGACCAAAAAGCATCCCAAATTTTATCTACTTGACTTTTAATTTCCCCTGATATCATGTTTTATGTTTATCCAGTAATTAATAAGTACGCAGGCAAAATTAATTGTAATTGCACATAGTTATTGAAGAAAAAATCTCTGTAAACCTTACCTGTTCCCTCTCCTAACCTGAATAATTAATATAAGCAAGATGCTTGTGTTACTGTAACTTCAGGTTTTTTGATTATATAGTTTAGCGGGACATCAGCTTATAAAGTAAGCGATCGCCCAGTTTTTTCTGAATTTAAAATATATTAAAATATATTAAAATATATTAAAATATATTAAAATATATTAAAATATATAAAGGGTAAAGGTTAAAGGTTTTTCTTCACCTTTTCCCTTTACCCCATTAACGGAATAACGTCAATATGTTATTCAAAATTAACCAACATTAGCTAACAGTAACTCGCGGGTTTCTGCTTTCCTTACTTTCACCTGGCCATCATCATCTACATCTACAATAGCTGTATCACCTTCGATGATCTGACTGGATAAAATAGCCTCAGCTAAGGAGTCTTCCAAAAGTCTCATAATAGCCCTGCGTAAAGGTCTAGCACCATAACTAGGATCATAACCTTCTCTCACCACTAGTTCCTTAAAGGCTGCTGTGACTTCTAATTTGATGCCTTTTTCAGTTAAGCGGTTAGCAACCTCACCCAGCATAATGTCAGCAATTTGCTTGACTTCTTCCTTGTTCAACTGACTGAAGACGATAATTTCATCAAGACGGTTTAAGAACTCAGGACGGAAGTAATTTTTCAGTTCTTCGTTTACCAAGTTGCGGATACGTTGATAACTTGCATCAGCTTGGTTATCAAATTCAAATCCTAAACTCATACCACCTTTTTCAATTACCTTAGAACCAATGTTAGATGTCAAGATAATTAAGGTGTTCTTAAAGTCTACTTTTCGACCTTTGGCATCCGTAAGATGACCATCATCTAAAAGTTGCAGCAGCATATTGAATACATCGGGATGCGCTTTTTCGATTTCGTCGAAAAGTAGCACTGTGTAGGGTTTGCGGCGTACTGCTTCTGTTAGTTGTCCGCCTTCGTCGTAGCCTACATAACCTGGAGGTGAACCGATGAGTTTGGAAACATTGTGACTTTCCATGTATTCGGACATATCTAAGCGAATCATGGAATCTTCCGAACCGAAGAAATAAGCCGCTAATGCTTTGGCTAGTTCGGTTTTACCTACCCCTGTCGGACCAGAGAAAATAAAGCTGGCGATGGGGCGATTAGGATTTTTTAAACCCACACGGGCGCGACGAATAGCGCGAGAAACGGCTGTAACTGCTTGTTCTTGACCGATCAGGCGTGTATGTAGGGTGTCTTCCAAGTGTAGTAATAACTCTGATTCAGATTCAGTTAGTTTATTTACTGGTACACCTGTCCAAGAAGCGACGATCTCAGCAATGTCTTCTTCGTCAACGCTGGGAATGTTGAGAGTTTGCAGGTTTTCTTCTAGGTCAAGTTTGGTTTGCAGTTCTATTTCTTCTTGACGCAGTTTACTAGCTTTACCAAAGTCTTGAACTCTGATAGCTTCTGCTTTTTCTTTGCTGACGTTTTTCAGTTGCAGTTTGAGTTCTTTGTTGTTGATGATGCGGGAGTGACGTAAACGCACACGAGAACCGGCTTCATCTATTAAGTCTATGGCTTTATCTGGTAAGAAGCGATCGCTAATATAACGATCTGATAACTGTGCTGCTGCTATTATTGCATCATCAGCAATGGTAACTTTGTGGTGTTGTTCATACGCACCGCGCAAACCATAGAGAATTTCAATAGTTTCTGCTACTGATGGTTCTCCGACTAAAATCGGTTGAAAACGTCTCTCTAACGCTGCATCCCGTTCAATGTATTTACGGTATTCATCTAAGGTAGTTGCACCAATACATTGCAGTTCACCTCTAGCTAATGCGGGTTTGAGGATGTTAGCCGCATCTAAACCGCCTTCTGTACCACCAGCGCCGACGAGGGTATGAATTTCATCAATTACCAGGATGATATTACCGACGGAGCGAATTTCATCCATGATTTTTTTCAGACGTTCTTCAAAGTCGCCCCGGAAGCGAGTTCCTGCCACCAGTAAACCCATATCCAGACTAATTACTTCTTTGTCCAGTAATACTTCAGGAACGTCTTGGTTAATGATGCGTTGAGCTAAACCTTCGGCGATCGCAGTTTTGCCAACACCAGGTTCACCAATTAACACCGGGTTATTTTTGGTACGACGACCGAGAATTTGTACAGTGCGCTCAATTTCATTTTGCCGACCCACTACCGGATCTAATCTGCCTTCTTGAGCTAATTTGGTGAGATTACGCCCAAATTCTTCTATACTCAGATTTTGATTACGTCTGGTATTGCGTCCGCCACCAGCAAAAACTGTGTTATCTTCACCTAACACACTCATCACGGCATTGCGGATAGTTTGCAGGTCAACACCGAGATTTTGCAATACTTTGGCGGCTACTCCTTCCCCCGCCTCAGTTAAACCTAACAATAAATGTTCAGTGTTTATGTAATTGTGTCCAAGACCATGAGCTTCTCTGAAGGACTGCTCAAATAGACTTTTTACTTTTGGTGTAAAAGGAATTTCCGGTGGGACAAAACCAGAACCCCGACCAATAATTTTTTCTACTTCCCGACGCGCATCTTTCAGGTTAATGCCTAACTCAGCCAGCACTTTAGCAGCAACCCCTGTTCCTTCTCCCATTAAACCCAGGAGAATTTGTTCTGTACCGACAAAGTTATGTCCCAGGCGGCGTGCTTCCTCCTGAGCTAACATAATTACCCTGATGGCTTCGGACGTGAAGTGTTCAAACATAGCGGGTTCTTGCTCCCTTGCTGCTTGGACTTTGGGTGATCTAAAGGTTCACCCTGATCTAAAGTTTCTTGTATTTTCTTAAAGATAATGTATCTTTATTTAAAATTGGATGGCAGTGGTGAGAGCCGTAATTAGCTCAGGTGTAGTAGCCGTCATTTGCCAGTTATGGCTAAAAATTTGGCTATTCTGGCAACTGTTGAGCCTGTCAACTTGGGTAAAGTGAAATCCTATCATCGGTAAAATTTATGACAGAATCTTCCGCAAGTAAAGATCAACAGCATCCACTCTACAACCGCGATCGCCCCTTTATTAATAGTTTACTCTCTCAGGAGGCAACAGATTACAATTTAGCTGAATTAGCTCGGATGAGAATACGCTATCAAGGCTTTCCTGGCGCACGGGACATTCAACAAGACTTAGATAAAGTTTTGCAACGTTGGGGTTTAACGGAAGCGGAACTTTTTGCCAAAACCCGTGAAATACATCAAGTTGGAGGCATTTATAAAAGTCGCGGGAAGAAGGAAGAGGAAGATTGGAATTAATTACAAGGAGTCAGGAGTCAGGAGTCAGGAGGCAGAAGGCAGGAGGCAGAAGGTAGGAGATAGATATTTTTGCCCAGTCACCAGTCACCAGTCACCAGTCACCAGTCACCAGTCACCAGTCACCAGTCACCAGTCACCAGTCACCAGTCACCAGTCACCAGTCACCAGTCACCAGTCACCAGTCACCAGTCACCAGTCAC
>NZ_JACJPU010000061.1:0-25479 GCF_014696235.1 Sphaerospermopsis sp. FACHB-1194
AAAGTTATAAAAAGTATGAGAAAAAGTTAGCAAGAATGCAATATTTGAACCGTCATAAAAAAGTAGGTTCAAATAACTATAGAAAAGCACAAATCAAAATAGCAAGATTACACCAAAAAATAGCCAATATCAGAAAAGATACATTACACAAAATCACCACTTGTATCAGCAAAAACCACGCGGTGATAGGGATAGAAGATTTGAATGTATCTGGGATGTTAGCAAATGGGAAATTATCAAAAGCTATTGCTGATATGGGCTTTTATCAATTCAGAAGGCAGCTAGAATATAAAACACAACTGTATGGTAGTAAGTTAGTAATTGTGGATAGATATTATCCGAGTAGCAAGACTTGCTCAACTTGTGGAGAAAAGAAATCATCACTGTCATTATCTCAAAGAGTGTTTAAATGTGATAACTGTGGCTTTGAGATTGACAGAGATTTAAACGCTGCGATTAATTTAAAACAAGAAGCGGTCAGATTGATCGTGTTAGCCTGTGGACTAGATAGTGCCGACACTGCTAGGGTGAAACAGGAAGAAAAAGCCAACTTTTGTTAGCATTAGTTAGCTTTTTTGTATCGGTGAGACCCTGCTATGTATTACAGTCCTAGTGGGTATATTATATTTCGGAGTTAGAAACAATCAGAGCAATCGTCATCAATTTCCGCATCCCATCGAGCGGATAACACCTGATCCATCATTGCTTCTATTGCACCGGCGTTAAATTGGCGATCGCATCTTTCTTGTAAAGGTGTAGAGAGTGGAATCAGACGCAAACAAAACTCTTCTTGGAATAAATCAAAGTATGTTTCTTGTTCAGGTGATTGTTGTAGTTCTAGATAGTCAAAACTATCTATATTCAGATACAGAGCGTTGTTAGCAACTATTGTAGACCTTTGCGGATGGGCAAATACTTCCATCACATCCCCATCACCTTCGCTCAGTAGCTTGTTCTCTTGGCTGTAGATGTAGTGAACTCGACCTAAATCTGTTAAGAGTCTGCGGATGTCGAGTTTATTTACAATTACGCCGGTGTTGACAATACACGGGGCTGGTATTTTGATATTGGGTAGATGATAACTCATAGAGTATTAGCGATTGAGGGAAGGTGAGTGACAACACAGATGAAAAGTCAATGCCTAGCTTTTTCACTGGACAAAACCCTATATTTACAAAATATCAACTTTACATAGCGATCGTCTATGGAAACTACTCAATTTCCTCTAACTTTTTACAGTCAGTTTCTATTCTCCTCTGAAGTTGAGTTTTCGCTATGGTATATATTTTTCAACTATGGCAAGTTTGTCAAGATAAATTATTACAGGTAATAGCCTCTATTATATTTTACACATCTATTCCTTTACCCTACATCTCAGGCTTGGATTTTGGCAATGTTGCTGTTTTTGCTCCGGTTGTGGGTTTGATGATCGGGGGAATCTTAGGTTTATTAGATTTCATTTTTAATTACTTACATATCCCCGTATTAACTCGGACTGCTTTGGTGGTTGTCACCTGGATCGCAATTACGGGTGGTTTACATTTAGATGGTGCAATGGATACTGCTGATGGTTTAGCAGTAGGTGATCCTGAAAAGAGGTTACAGGTAATGGCTGATAGTGCTACTGGTGCTTTTGGGGCAATGGTAGCGATCGCTATTTTGTTGTTGAAAACCGCAGCTTTAATGGATATTTCGGAAAACCGTTATTTAATCTTAATGGCGGCCTGTGGTTGGGGACGTTGGGGACAACAAGTAGCGATTTTGCGATATCCCTATCTGAAACCTACTGGTAAAGGTGCATTTCATAAACAGGCAATTCGTTCTTATGCAGATATTTTACCGAGTTGGTTTTTATTGTTGGGTTTGAGTATTTTAGTTTGGGTTGTTAATTCCCAAAATCTATTGTTATCTGTATTTATGGTGTTGGGGGGTAGTGCGATCGCTCTTTTAGTCCCTGGTTGGTTTAACTATAAGCTGGGTGGACACACTGGAGATACTTACGGTGCTGTGGTTGAATGGACTGAGGCTTTGTTTTTATGTGTAATGACTTTGGGTAATGGGTAATTGGTAATTGACTATGTTTGACTATATTTGACTATATTTTTGTGATTGAAACTAAATACCAAATTTAATCACCAGGGCGATACCTATGCCTTCGGCACGCTGCGCGAACGGTAAGCTACCGCTAAGGCAATACTCACCACCAAAATCAAAGTCATACTCAAAGCTGAACCAAAACCCCAATTTTGAGTAGCACCGAGAAACTGATTATAAACCAACCTTGCAGCAGTCATACTGGAAGCACCACCCAATAATTCTGGATCAATAAAATCTCCCAATGCTGTAATAAATACCAACAAAGAACCAGCAGCAATACCGGGAAAAACTTGGGGTACTGTCACTTTCAAAAAAGTTTGTACTGGGTTTGCACCCAAATCAGCAGCAGCTTCTAATAAACGTCGATCTAATTTTTCTAAAGAAGCATACAATACTAAAACCATATAGGGTAATAAACTGTAACTCATGCCAATTAAAACTGCTGGAGTTCGGTTCAACAATTCCAAAGCTGGTAAACCTATACTGGTAAGTAAACTATTTAATAATCCAGTAGGACGGAGAATAGTAATCCAAGCATAAGAACGTAGTAAAGAAGAAGTCCATAAAGGCAAAACAAAGCCTAATAATAATAAAGTTCGCCACCGTTTTGGTGACATTTGGGCAATCCAATAAGCTACTGGAAAACCCACAATTAAACAAATAATTGTCGTATTAATTGCCAAAAACAGGGAATTGAAGATAACTCGTAAATACAGCGGTTCTAAAATACGAAGATAGTTATCCAATCCATTAGGATTGACAAGATCACCTGGTCTGATATCCTTAACTAAACTCAATTGCAAAATTATCAATGTTGGCAGCAATAACAACAGTAATAACCAAATCCCTGATGGTGCAAGTAAGGATAAAGGAGGCAACCATTGGACAAAATGACGATATAATTGTGGTGGTTTTTTAGCAATATTGCTAGGGGATGCTACGGGAGATTTAGGAAGTTGAATAGACACAGCCTGATACCAATTTGCGATCTTAAATTTTCTATCTTCTTTCTATATTATCTGTTTGGGCTGGTAATTGGTAATTGGTAATTGCAAAAAATCAGTTAACAGCCATTATTTTAGGTATGTTATGCTAGTAATTGAGTCCAATATCGCTCATAAACTGCTTCAAAATCACCTACAGGAGTGAGGCGTTCACATTTATTTAAAATTGATTCTGGAGGAAATAAGCTAGTATTATTTTGAATTTCTTGTGGTAATTGTTCAAAACCTGCGCGATTAGGAGTAGCAATTTTCAATCTTTTGCTGATTTCGGCAGCTACATCAGGTTGCAGAAGGAAGTTAATCCAACTATAAGTACCAGGAATATTAGGCGCTGTTTTGGGAATAACAATAGTATCTGTCCAGAGAGAAGAACCACTGCGAGGAATTACATATTTAAGTTTAGGATTTTCCTTGGATATCTTCACGCCATCGGCAGAATAACACATAGCTAATAATAAATCTCCTGCCAATATTTGGTTTTGCCAAGCATCAGTATCAAAAGCGGCGATCGCTGGTTTTAAAGACCGCAATTTTTCATAAGCTGCTTTAATTTCTGTGGCATTTTGGGAATTATAAGAATAACCGAGCATTTTTAATGTTGCTCCCATCACCTCCCGGACATCATTTAGTAAAGTCATCCGTTTATAAAGTTGCTCTTGATTTTGCCAAAGATATTCCCAATCTTCAGGGAGAGTTTTTAGCTTTTCCGAGTTATAGATAAATCCCGTTGTTCCCCAATTAAAAGGTAAACTATAACGGTTGTTAGGGTCATAAGTAGGATTCTGAAATTGAGGAAATAAATTTTCTAACCCTATTAAAAGTGCGTGATTAATTTCTGCTAACAAATTTTTTTCTACCATCTTCTGTACCATATAATCAGATGGATAGATAACGCTATAACTAGCACCTCCTCCAGCTTGGAGTTTAGCCAGCATCACATCGTTAGAATCAAACACATCTGCCAAAACCTTGATGCCGGTTTGGGTAGTGAAAGTAGATAGTAATTCTTGATCAGTATATTGACTCCATGTATATAAATACAATTCATCACTTTTCCCAGAAACTGAACCAGTATAATTATTGGCGCTGACATTAGCTAATCTCCAGCCACAACTACTTAAAGACAAGCTAGAAAGCAACGCCATTGTTTTAATAAATTCCCTTCTCCTGGTTATTTTCATCATCATGGTTTACTCTTAATTCACCTTTGATGTTTGACTAATAGCTAAACAGTCAGTTTCTGCCCACCAAATGTAAATAGGTGTATTCCGATCTGGTAAACTACCAAAGGTATTAGGTTGTAAAACATTAACATTGATGCCATTAGCTAATTCCACGACATAATTAACATGAGTACCCAAATACATGATATTAACTAACCGACCTTCAAAGCAATTTGTGGGTAGATTGGGATGATAAAGAGAAATCTGAATTTTTTCAGGACGCACACTTAAAACTACCGCCTGTAATAATTCCCAGTGTGTATCTTTTGTACGAGCAGCAACAATAGAAAATCCGGTTTTAGTCAAAACCTTAACATACTCGGCATCAATGGCAGTAATTTCGCCGCTAAATAAATTGGTGTCACCAATAAAATCTGCAACAAAAGCTGTTTCGGGACGTTCGTAAATGGCGCGAGGAGTACCAACTTGTTCAATTTTGCCCTGATTCATCACCGCGATCCGATCAGATAAACTGAGTGCTTCCTCCTGATCGTGAGTTACCATAATAAAAGTTAATCCTAACTCTTTATGGATGTTGCATAACTCAACCTGCATTTCCTTCCGCAGTTTTAAATCTAAAGCTCCCAGGGGTTCATCTAAGAGTAAGACAGCGGGACGGTTAACCAAAGCTCTAGCTAAAGCAACTCGTTGTTGTTGACCACCAGAAAGCTGAGAAGGAAAGCGCGATCGCAAACCTTCCATTTTCACCAGCTTTAAAGCTTCCGTGACTCTGCTATTAATTTCTGATGGAGATAATTTTTTTAACCGCAGTCCAAAAGCAATGTTTTCCCACACATTCAAGTGATTAAACAGAGCATAGCTTTGAAATACAGTATTCACAGGTCTTTGGTAAGGAGGTACATGAGTCATGGACTTGCCTTGAATCAATAACTTGCCTGCGTCCACTCTTTCAAAGCCAGCAATTAACCGTAAGATGGTTGTCTTACCACAACCAGAGGGTCCTAAAATACTAAAGAACTCTCCCTGTCTCACATCTAAGTCCACACCATGTACTGCTGGTTCTTGGTTGAAAAACTTGAAGACGTTCCGCAGTTCAACATCCAGTGGCTGAAAATTAGTTACACCCCTCTGAGTTTGCATCACAGTTTGAGCCATAGTCTTCAGTAGAATGCCTTGATTTTGTGAAACCTGGTTAGCTATGTAGGCTATGAAATAGACTACAAATCAGACTTTTGCTTATTGTATCTGGCAACAACACCCTTATTAAAAATATACTTATTAAAAATATACTTATTAAAAATATAGGACTCCTATTTGATTTTTGAAAAAACTCCGTACACCCAAATCATCTAAAACCCTATTCCCTATTCCCTATTCCCTATTCCCTGCCTCCACGGAAAATTTATAAATCAAATCGGAACACTATATACTTATTAAAAATATAAACCCAATACTTGCCATTGTTTTGAACTCGATGCCGGATAGCGACTAAAAGCATTGTTTACAGATAATATAAATTTCATACTTCTTTATTAATCTTATGGCTATATTACCACCACTACTGAGTTATCAAAAAAATACCCGCACAGTTGGGCGTGGTTCCCAGTCACTATTTTTAATACTATTCATTTTGCTGATGATATCGGGGATAGGCGCTCGTTTAGCTTATTTACAAATCATTGAAGGTCCAAAACTCCGGCAAAGGGCAGAGTCTAACCGGATTCGCATGATTCCCAAACAACCGGAAAGAGGCAACATTTTTGACCGTAATGGCAAACTGTTAGCTACTACTCGTTATCCTCACTCTGTTCACCTGTGGCCAATGGCACATACTAAGCCATCGTGGTCAATTGTCGGTCCGCGTCTGTCCCAAATCCTCGATATTCCGCAAGAGGAAATGGAACAGAAACTAGAAAAAGCTGGAGCTAATTCTTCTTCTCTGATTCGCATTGCTCGTGACTTAAATGAAGCCCAAGTCACAGCCTTAAAGGAATATGAAAACGAATTACCAAATGTAGAAATCAATACTGAAGCTGTACGTTATTATCCTGATGGTAGACAATTAGCCCATATACTCGGTTATACCCGCGAACTCACAGCAGAACAGCTAAAAAAACGCAAATCAGAAGGCTATCGTCTCGGTGATGTCATTGGCCAAATGGGTGTCGAAAAAGCCTATGAAAAAACCCTCAGAGGTGAATGGGGAGGCCAGCAAGTAGAAGTAGATGGTGCTGGTAGACCGTTGCGAGTGTTGGGAGAAAAACAGGCAAAAGCTGGTAATGATTTACACTTATCTATAGATTTAAATATCCAAAAAGCAGCGGAAAAAGCTTTAGGTAGACGTAATGGGGCAATCGTAGCACTTAACCCTAACAATGGTGAAGTTTTAGCGATGGTATCCCATCCAACCTTTGACCCGAATATTTTTTCTAAACAAAAACTCTCTCAAAAAGATTGGGAAAGTGTGCAAGGTGAAGGATATCCTCTAGTTAATCGGGCTTTAAGTGCTTTTCCCCCGGCTAGTACCTTTAAAATTGTTACCAACACAGCAGCGATAGAATCAGGGAAATTTTCTCCTAATGTGATTCTACCAACCTATCCTTATTTGGTGATCGGTGGCACAAGATTTGGAGAGTGGAATCATGCGGGATTTGGTCCATTAGGTTTTGTAGGCGCAATGCAATGGAGTAGTGATACTTTCTTTTATCAAATTGGTAAAGGTATAGGTGGTCCGACTTTGATTGAATGGACTCGTAAATATGGCTTTGGTGAAAAAACTGGTTTTGATTTTGTTACAGAAGAATCTAGAGGTTTAGTTCCTGATGATAACTGGAAGCGCAAAGCCTGGAAAATGCCTTGGACTATAGGCGATACTATTAATATGACCATTGGCCAAGGTGCTTTATTAAGCACGCCTCTACAAGTGGCTGTAATGTTTGCTGTACCGGCTAATGGTGGTTATCGAGTCCAGCCACATCTGCTTAAAGACGATGGGGATGCTAAAAAATGGCGTTCATCTTTAAATATGAAACCAGTAACTATTAAAGTTCTCCGTGAGGGATTGCGAAAAGTGGTATCTGAGGGTACGGGTAAAGTTTTGAATCAACCAAATATTCCCCCAGTAGCTGGTAAAAGCGGTACAGCAGAAGCTTGGAATCGTCGTGGCATCAAACAAAATCATGCTTGGTTTGGTGCTTATGCACCTGCTGATCAACCAGAAATCTTGGTTGTGGCTTTTGGTGAACATTCTGGTGGTGGTGGTGGTAGTGTGGCCGCACCCATGATTCTGGAAATCATGGAGGATTATTTTGCCCGCAAGTATCCAGGAAAGTATAAAAAAGGTGATAGATAATTGGGAATTGGTAATTGGGAATTGGGAATTGGTAATTGGTAATTGGGAATAGTTGATTAGAAAACATAAAATTGATTACCCAGTCCCCAGTCCCCAGTCCCCAGTCCCCAGTCACCAGTCCCCAGTCACCAGTCCCCAGTCCCCAGTCACCAGTCCCCAGTCACCAGTCACCAGTCCCCAGTCACCAGTCACCAGTCCCCAGTCCCCAGTCCCCAGTCACCAGTCCCCAGTCCCCAGTCCCCAGTCCCCAGTCCCCAGTCCCCAGTCCCCAGTCACCAGTCCCCAGTCCCCAGTCCCCAGTCACCTACTAATATATCCCCATTTACCACCCACATTCACTAATGCTAAACCCTGAGAAAAAGGTTTTGCAAAATCAAATTCTGGGTAAATTTTAAACTCAGCCAATTTATTAATATATCCCCATTTGCCGTTAATTTTTGCAGGTGCTAATTCTTCTGCAAAAATACCCACTTCTTCAAATTGTGGCTGGATCACAAAGTAACCAGTTTGATTAATATATCCCCATTGATTACCAACTTTCACTGCGGCTACACCATTTGCAAAACTATCGGCATCATCGAAATTAAAGGGAATGATAGTTCTATTACTATTATCAATATATCCCCATTTATTCGTTTCTGGTATTTTGACTGCTGCTAGATTGTGAGAAAATGATTTGGCTTCTACAAATTTTGCAGGAATTGTAAATTGTCCTTTTCCATCAATTGTTTTGGCTACATATCCCCAACCATTACCTATTTTTACGGCTGCCATGTTTTCAGCAAAAGATACTGCATCATCAAATTTGATATCTGTAATACGGTTGCCATTCATATCAATAAAACCGTATTTATCTTTAAGTTTCACTACTGCTGATCCTTCGGAAAATGGTGCAGCACTATCATATTCAATGCGCCCTATTAGCTTACCTTGTTTATCAATATAACCCCATTTTTCACCAATTCTAACTGCGGCTATACCTTGAGAAAAAGCCTCAATTCTATCAAATAAATTTAATGAAAACTGGGGATCTGGTTCAATTTCTTTATTAGTAGATAGATTGACGTAATTATAGGGATTTAGTCTTTGTTGGGTAAAAACGCTATTTTTATTTTTAATTTCTTTGATATCAAATTTTCCTGGTGCTTGAGAATAAACAGTAGATTGCAGTGTTTTGGCTAAAAGCTCATCATTTTGCGTTAAACCTTCATAGAAAAATAAAATTTCCCCTTGAATACCGAGTTTTCGGTTAGTTTCTATGGCAGTAATTAATTCTTCTGGTTTAATCATATAATATGGGTTTTTTCTATAAATAGTAATACCTGGAATTAGTTGTGATAGTTGTTCTTTGGTAAATTGTGATTGAGCAATTCGGGTAATTTCCGATTGATAAGCTTTAATATCTTCTCTATAAACTTGGGGATGTATTAAATCTACTAATCGCCAGTTAACCCAGGTGAGTGAATCTTGCAAATAGTTTTCATAACCCCAACGAAAAACACTAGGAGACATGGAAATGATTAAATCGGGATTGACTTTAATTATTTCTCTGTGAAAACGATTGAAAAAATGTGATAAAATATCTGCTCTCCATTTTAACCAATCAGGATCTTTAGAGGTATTTGGGGGTTGACCCTGACCCTGAAATTCTTGCTGATAACGTGCAAGAGTTTTAGCATCATAACCTCCTTCACTGGGTAAAGCAATAAAGTGATCATCTCCTTGAATCCCAGCAATATCATATTTTTTGATAACTTCTAAAAATAAACTTAATATAAATTCTTGAACTTGAATATCTAGGGAATTTAACCAGCAAAATTCATTTTTAATTAGCTCGTTGTTAAATATATCACGAGCAACCCAATCTTTTTCGTTTGCAATAATGTTAAATTTGGATCTCTTGGCTACATGAGAACTCATAAAACCGTATTCAAACCAAGGAATAACCGCGATGTCAACTTTTTTGGCTTCTTCAATTATTTCTTGTAAAGGATCTCGCTTTTTATCTTCACGGTTTTTATCTTCACCGTCAAAGCGAGGGTTGATTTCTATGTTTATTAGTTTTTTCATTACTTGACTACGATAGATGGTTAAACCGTTATTCCAAACAACAGGAAAAACAACGTTAAATCCTGTTTTGGCGAGAAATTCCATTGCTTTTTGGATATTTTCTCTTTTGTCTAACACATTACTGTCTGTAACCGTGATCCAAATACCGCGAATTTCCATAGTTCAATTTTAGGTTGTAAATAAGGAGTCAGGAGTTAGGAGAGGAAAATTTGAGATTTTGGATTTTCCAAGATATATTTACTAAGTTGATAAACCTTTAATTTGCATAAACAGGGCGGGCAGGATGCCCACCCCACAAGAGTTTTAATTTGAGATAGTATGCAAGTTAAATGTTCAACATCTAACAATAATTTTCAACATGAAAGCTGAAAGCTGAAAGCTAATTACTGATTCCTAAATAATGCTAATCCTTCGGAAAAAGTGTTTGCTTCTTTTAAGGTTGGAGGAATGATAAATTTTCCGCTTTTGTCAATATAACCCCATTGATTATCTTTCTGTACTCTTACCAATTCTGCCACAAAAGGATCAGCATTATCAAATTGTGGTGGAATCACAAATAATTCTAAACCGGGAATATATTTGTAAGGTACAGTAGAAATTTCTAAGACTTGACAAATAAAGGCTGCTATTTCGCTTCTGGTGGCGTTGATGTTGGGTTGTAAACGTTGGATGTCTGGGTAGTTAACAACGATGCGTTTTTGTGTGGCAGCAGCGATCGCATTCATGGCATAACTGGGAATTTGCCCAAAATCATTGTAATATTTTTTTAAGGTGGCGATCGCATCTCCTGTGACTTGATAACCTAACCCAGAAACTAAAGCTGTTAATGCTTGTACACGGGGAATTGCTTGATTAGGTTTAAAGGTACGATTGGGATATCCTGAGAGATAACCTGTTTGATATGCTGAGGCGATCGCATTTACTGCCCAATGATTAGCAGGTACATCTGTAAATTGAATTGCTGGGCGAGAAGAGGAATTTTTGGGTAAACCTGTATACACAATGGCTGCAAATTCCGCACGGGTAACAGGTGCATCGGGGCGAAATGTTCCATCTGGATAACCTTTGAGAATATTTTTGGCCGCAGCAATGACAATAGATGCTTTTGCCCAGTGGTTTTCTATATCTGTGAACATGAGAGAATTGGGAATTGGGAATTGGGAATTGGGAATTGGGAATTGGGAATTGGGAATTGGGAATTGGGAATTGGGAATTGGGAATTGGGAATTTTTTAGTTATTCCCAAAAAGAATGAGTTAATAAACTATCTATATCTTCGGGAAAAGGACAGTTTTCAGGAAAAACAATACTGGGATAGATATCTTGAACATCTGATAAAGCATCTTCCCATGTTTCTGGGAAAATTTCTGTAAAATAGTTTTTTAAACTGGGTGAGACTTTTACTAAACGTCGAATTTGCTTTCTCTGTTCCTTAATGGTTAATTCCCAACCACGATTATCATAAACACTATTTACATAACACCGTTTTAATAAATGTTCTAGTAAAACTTCTAAACGATTTTGTAATGCTTGTTTTTCACTACGCCCCAAGGCCGATATCTCCTCTTGAATATGCACCCAGTCAATGGCATCTAAGGCTTTATTTTCAATAGTTTTTGCTTGTTGTTCTGTCCAGAGAACAAAATCCTGTTCATAAAGTGGATTATTCATAAATAAAAACCTAGCAATAACCATCACATCAGTCAGGAGTCAGGAGTCAGGAGTCAGGAGGCAAAAGAAAAATGTTTTTTCCCTGTTCCCTGTTCCCTGAATCCTTACTCACATATTATTTATAGCAATAGATTGGTGATTGGTGATTGGTAAAGAAAGTTATTAATTTTGAATTTTGAATTTTGAATTTTGAATTTTGACTTGATACATATTCTGCCTTCTGCCTACTGTACTGGTTTGACATTTCTGGCTTTGTAGAAAGTTTCTAAACTATGGCGATCGCCTACAAAACGCCAGTGCCAAGGTTCGTAACTCACACCTTGAGAATTATCTTGAGGAAAGGACAATTCAAAACCAAAACGAGCAGCGTTAGCTTGTAGCCATTGATAAGCTTTGGTATTCTCAAAATTAGTTTGTAAATTTGTTGCTGGTACTGCTCCATCTCCTATATCTACTGCATAGCCTGTATGATGTTCACTATGACCAGGAGGGGCGCTCAATGCTGCTCTTTCCGCAGGAGTTTGATTTCGTTGAGCGCCAATAGTAAAAAATAATTGTTCCTGTTCTTTCACGGAACGAAAACCAGAAATAGGTACTAAAATTACACCTGCGCTACGTGCTGCTTGTGCCATAGCTTGAAATCTTTGGGCGGCTGCTTGTCGCAATCTAATCCGTCCATCGGCTGTAATTGGTAACAATTCTGACTCTGGTGCTTCAGGATAAGCCAAATGTCCCAACACTACATCATTGTTAACTGCTGGAGTTTTGATTGGTGTAGGTGTAGAAACAACAGGTGTTGATTGAGAATCAGCATTATTTTTAGGTGCTGTAATAAAAAATAAAAAACCACTACCTACAGCCATCACCATAAATCCGACTATTCCCCCAATCATTAAAACCAGCGGTTGTACGCGCATCTGAGATTCACTATCAGGAGTATCGCGCAAAGCTGCTGGAATATCGTCACCTGGTGATGGTGATGAGTTTTGGGGTTTTCCTGCAAATCCAGCGTTTTTCAAGAGTCCACTCCTGTTTAATAATAAGATTTTGGATTTTAGATTTTAGATTTTGGATTTTAGATTTTAGATTTTATATTTTATATTTTAGATTGGTAAATAAGGTATAACATTTAAACGTAACAATTCAGGAGTCATGAGTCAGGAAGTACAGATGGGAATGTTTGATCAATCAGTAGATTATCAAATGTGAGTTTGGAAGTACCCTGGAAAAAGCTGACTGCTGACTACTGTTAGCTGAATGCTGACATTTAATCACAAAGTCTCACTAAAAAAATCAACGTAATAGGTATTATTTTACATATCTATTTTTCAGCAAAATCTTGATAAATCTTTTAGAACTATACGTCAAATTGGTAGGATTAGTCCTGGTAGGAGTTATCCTGGGACGCAAATTACCTGCCATATTTCCTACTCGTTTGGGTCAATTTTTGTTTTGGGTAGGAGTACCGATCAGCATTGTTGCTTTTTTAAGACAAACCGATCTATCAGGACAGATTTGGATTGCTCCGGCGATCGCCTATTTAGCTATTTTACTAGGAGCATTTTTAGCGTGGTTGGTGATCAAAGGTCAAGCCTATTTGACAAATTCTCACCCCCAACCCTCAACCCAAGGTAGTTTAATTTTAGCTTCAATGGTAGGTAACACTGGTTATCTGGGCTTTCCTATCACTTTAGCAATGGTCGGCAAAGAATACTTCGCCTGGGCTTTATTTTACGATTTATTAGGGACTTTATTCGGTGCTTATGGTTTAGGTGTATTACTAGCAGCCCGTTTTAGCAACACCGCCCAAAATCATCAACAAATGGCTAAAGCCATATTAATCAATCCTGCCCTGTGGAGTTTTGGTTTTGGGTTATTATTTCGCCAAGTTAGTATTCCGCCACTGATAGAATTTAGCTTGAATACATTAGCTTGGGTTGCTTTAGCATTATCCTTGATTTTAATTGGTATGAGATTGGCGCATCTGGGTTCTTTGTACAAACTCAAACCAGCAGCAATTAGTATTGTTATCAAAATGTTATTAGTGCCTTTGGTTTTAGGTAGTAGTTTACGGTTTTTTGGTGTGACTGGAGAAGCAGCACAGGTAGTAGTTTTGCAAATGGCCATGCCTCCGGCTTTTGCTACTGTGGTATTAGCGGAAACCTTTGATTTAGATCGTGATTTGGCTGTGACTACTTTAGCAGTGGGGGTTATGGTATTGTTGGTTACTTTGCCGATTTGGTTGTGGTTGTTTTGAAGGTAGGTATACCATCTGTACCCTATTCTGGGATGATGTCTTTGCCGATTTGGTTGTGGTTGTTTTGAAGGTAGGTATACCATCTGTACCCTATTCTGGGATGATGTATTAAAAACTCCCCTACTAGCGATCGCTCAATGTCGAAAAATGTCTAAGCCGAATAGTAAAGCCCAAAAAACTCAAATTATTGAAGTGCTAAAGCAGGATTATTTTCCTATTATTCCTCAAATTAATAGAAATTGGACAGCAAAACAACATGAAGAAAATCGTTTGAGTCGTTCTTTAGCTGCATTTGCGATCGCTAATCTTGCTAATATTACTCCTCCTCAAGCTGCTAACTCAATTATCAATGGCGAAAATGATAATGGTATTGATGCGGTTTATTTTGATCGAACTAATAACCGACTTTGGTTAATACAAGCTAAGGCGGGAAATGCTCCCAACATGGGAGATAATAAAAAATTTTGTGATGGAATTAGGGATCTTGTCCATAAACGGTTTCAAAAATTTAATTCCAGTTTTTCACGCTTACAGCATGATGTTGAAGATGCCTTAGACAGAAATGGAGTGAAAATAGTTGGTTGTAATATATATTTAGATAGTAGTTTGGGAACTCATGTAGTTAATGATCTCAATCAACTGCAAGATGAACTCAATAAATTTGATGCGCGTTTTCAATGGCAAGATTTGAATATAGAAAAGATTTATGGATGGTTGACAACAAAACAAGAAAATGCACCTATTGAAGTTAAATTGACCTTAGAAAACTGGCATTGTTTAGAACAGCCAAGAAAAGCCTTTTATGGATTAGTCAATGCTGCTGAACTGGCAGATTTATACAACCAGCATCATAAATTATTATTTGAGAAAAATATTCGTTATTACCTGGGTACACAAGATGTTAACTTAGCGATTGCTGAAACTGTCAAAGAACAACCATCAGAACTTTTTTATCTAAATAATGGATTAACTATTACTTGTACAAAAGTTATTTTACCACCTGGACATAAACAGGAATCAACTAAATTTACTTTAGAGGGTTTTTCTGTAGTCAATGGAGCGCAAACAGTGGGATCTATCGCATCTGTATTTAATGCCAATGGTGCAATATCTCCCAATGCAAAATTATTAGTTACTATCATTGAAGTAGGCACACAATCAGATACAATAGGTATAGAAATTACCAAAGCGAGAAATACACAAAATACAGTCCGTGATATTTATTTTGCAGCATTAGATCCAAATCAAGAACGGTTGCGGCAAGAATGTATGGTATCAAATATTGTTTATCAATATCGTCCATCAGCAGATAATCAAGATGCTATCACCATTGAACAAGCTGCAATTGCTCTTGCTTGTTTTAGTGGTAATGCTGAAATAATTGTTGCAGCTAAGAAAAATTTAAATCTTTTGTATAAGGATCATTATTCTACACTTTTTAGTAATGAACTTTCAGGAATTACACTTTGTCGTTATGTGCGTATATTTGAATATCTTGATCAGATTTTTGAAAATTCTCGCAAAGCAGAAACAGAAACTAGAAGAAAAAATTTCTATCAACATGGTAGATTATTTATATTGAATGTTTTATCAAGACGTTATAAACCTTTAATCAATAAACCAGAGGTTAATTTATCTCAAGATGATATGACTGAGCTTTCCAATGTTGGTATAGAACTTGCAGAGTTAATTTATACTCTCGCTGAATCTCAGTTTGCTAGTGATGAAAAAGGCTATCTTGCTATTTTTAGGAGTTTAACCGATGTTCAACAATTAACGAGTAAAGTAATGCAAGAATTAGACTGTAGGTTGGGTTGAGAAAACCCAACACAACACCGGACAATCTCCTCCTAATGTTGGGTTTCACTTCGTTCAACCCAACCTACAAAAGTTTACTCAAATTTAACTATATAAATTTTGATTTAATTGTGAGCAAATTAATGACAAAAATTAACCAATGGGTTATAATATTAAAATATAAAATCAAATTTTAAAATTTAATTTGCCATAAAAGCAAACCCTAATTATGACTAAAAAACAGAGACTAGAATTAACATGGATAGGTAAAGAAATTCGCCCCAAATTAGAACCGCGAATTTTATTAGAAGAGGCTGAAAAATCTTATCATGCTGCCCATCGAGTCAGTGAAAATGATATTTTTGATAATTGCTTAATTTTTGGGGATAACTTATTAGCTCTCAAGGCTTTAGAACAGGAATTTACAGGAAAAGTTAAATGTATTTTTATTGATCCTCCCTATAATACAGGTTCGGCTTTTGAACATTATGATGATGGCGTTGAGCATTCTATCTGGCTTTCTTTAATGAGAGATAGGTTAGAAATTATTCGTAATTTGTTATCAGAAGATGGTTCTTTGTGGATTACCATTGATGATAATGAAGCACATTATTTAAAAGTAATGTGTGATGAAATTTTTGGACGTGCAAATTTTGTGGCTAATGTTGTTTGGCAAAAGAAATATGCAGTTGCTAATGATCACAAGACTATTGCACCAATGCACGATCATATACTGGTTTATAGAAAGAGCGAGTCTTGGCAACGCAATCTTTTAAAAAGAACCGAAGAAAAAGATCGCCAATACAGATATACAGATGAACAAGGAGTTTTTCGTTTATCAGATTATACTTGTAATAAAAGCTCTGAAGAAAGACCAAATCTTTATTATCCAATAATTCAACCAAATACTGGGGAAGAAATATATCCTAAGAAAACTTCCGTTTGGCGTTATTCAAAAGAAACACATGAACAAAATATTAGAGATAACCTTGTTTATTGGGGAAAAGATGGTTTATCAAGTACACCAGCTTACAAAAGATATAAACATTTGCTCAAAAATCAGGGAACTGTACCGCAAACACTTTGGCTGCACGAATATGCAAGTCATACTGATGCTGCTAGAAAAGAAGTTCGTGCTGTATTAGGTAGTTCTTCTCTTGCAGATGATTTTATTACTCCCAAACCAGAAGGATTAATACAGCGAGTTTTAGAAATTGCAACAAATCCTGGTGATTTAGTATTAGATTCCTTTGCAGGTTCAGGAACAACAGGCGCAGTAGCGCACAAAATGGGAAGACGCTGGATCATGATTGAACTAGGAGAACATTGTCATACCCATATCATTCCCCGACTCAAAAAAGTGATTGATGGAGAAGACAAAGGAGGTATTACCGAAACTTTTAACTGGAAAGGTGGCGGTGGTTTTCGTTACTATCGCCTTGCACCATCATTATTAGAAAAAGATAAATGGGGTAACTGGGTGATTAATAAAGAATATAACCCCGCCATGTTAGCCGAAGCACTCTGCAAACTTGAAGGCTTCACTTATGCACCATCAGATACATTTTATTGGCAACATGGATATTCTACAGAACGAGATTTTATTTATGTCACTACCCAAAATCTCAGCCATGAACAATTATCTAAACTCTCTGATGAAGTAGGACAAGAACGCACCCTACTTATATTATGTAGTGCCTTTCGTGGCAAAGTTGATATATTCCCAAATCTGACAATCAAAAAAATTCCTAAACAAATACTTTCCCGTTGTGAATGGGGACATGATGATTACAGTCTTGATATCAAAAATCTGCCTAAAGCACCCCCGGAAATTGAAAAACCATCACCACAGAAACCACAACAACAGCATATACAACAATCACTATTTTAGATGGATAACATACTATGAATAACATCGTTAATAACATTGCTAATCGTCTCAGTCTGCGCCCTCCACAAAGACAATCATTAGAAATTTTAGATCGGGTTTGTGAAATTTTGCCTATCAATGAACAATCTGATCTAGAAACAAGTTTAGCAAAAATTAATCAACAATTCCCCACAGTTACTAATTTTGAGCGTGAATTTCCTTCACTGTGTTTTGCACTAGCAACAGGTGTAGGTAAAACACGATTAATGGGTGCTTTTATTAGTTATCTGAATCTAGCATATAATATAAAGAATTTCTTTGTTTTAGCTCCCAACCTGACTATTTATAATAAACTGATTAATGATTTTACACCCAATACACCAAAATATGTATTTACAGGGATTTCTGAATTTGCGATTCAGTCACCAGTAATTATCACAGGTGATAACTATGAAACCAATGCAAGAACAATTTTAGATCCACAAATTCCCTGCAAAATCAATATTTTTAATATTTCAAAAATCAACTCAGAAGTGCGCGGTGGTAAAAGTCCGAAAATCAAAAGATTATCTGAATATATTGGTGAAAGCTATTTTGATTATCTTTCCCAGTTAAAAGACTTGGTAATTTTAATGGATGAATCCCACCGATATCGAGCATCAGCAGGAATTAGAGCAATTAATGAATTAAAACCATTAATAGGTTTAGAACTCACCGCTACGCCTTCAGTAGAAACCAGTAAAAAAACAGTTTATTTTCAAAATATTATCTATGAATATTCTTTAGGAAAAGCCATTAGAGATGATTTTGTGAAAGATCCTGCGGTTGTGACTCGTAAAGATTTTAATCCTGCCAGTTTATCATCAGCAGCAATTGAAAGAATCAAATTAGAAGATGGAATTTATTTACATGAAAATATTAAAGCTGAATTAAAAGCTTATTCTATCCTCACAGGAAAGCCAATTGTTAAACCTTTTATGCTGGTAATTGCCCGTGATACTAACCATGCTTCACAACTGTTAGAATTGATTAAATCTGATGAATTTGCCGAAGGATTTTATCAGGATAAAGTCATACAAGTTGATTCTAGTAAAACAGGCGCACAAGAAGATGAAATGGTGGAAAGATTGCTAAAAGTAGAATATCCAGATGAACCAACGGAAATAGTTATTCATGTGAATATGTTAAAGGAAGGTTGGGATGTGACTAACCTTTATACAATTGTCCCATTAAGAGCCGCAAATTCGGAAGTTTTGATTAAACAATCTATTGGTAGAGGATTACGTTTACCTTATGGAAAGCGTACAGGTATCACTATTGTAGATCGTTTAAATATTGTTGCCCATGATAAATTTCAAGAAATTGTAGAAGAAGCAAAACGTCCAGAATCAGAAATTAGATTACAACAAATTATTCTTACACCTGAAGAGTTAGAAGAGAAAAAGAAAACAGTAATTTCACAGTCAAAACTTGCCCAAACTTTAGGAATTACAACAGAACCAAAAAATGAAGATCACTTTGAGGATAATAGAGAACAAAATACAGAAGAAAATACAACTGTTACAGAAACAGAAACCCAAAATATTCAAACTTCTATATTTGCATCTCCCGTAGAACAAAAGATTGCTAATTTGACTTACCAACAAATTCAAAAGTTAGAAAATCAACCGGAAAAAGTACCAACAATATCCTATCTTGCAACACCAAAAGTTCAATCAATGGTGCGGGAAGCTGTAGCTAAAGAATATCGTCCAGAACAATTAGAAATAGCAGGTGTAATTACACCACCAGATATTGCATCTATTGTGGCTAAAACAACTAATTTAGTCATTCAGCAAACTATTGATATTCCCAAAATTTTGATTGTTCCTCAAGGAGAGGTAAAATCAGGATTTAGGTCTTTTGCTTTAGATGTGACAGGTTTAAATTATCCTGTTCCTTCCAAAAAAGAATTATATATTCAATCTTTAGCAACGGATGATTCTACATCTTTAGAAATCAAAACAGACAATTTTCCAGAATCTCGATTAGAAAACTATATTGTGGAAAATCTAGTCAATTTTGATGATATCTGTTATGATGAAAATGCTGATTTGCTTTATGATTTAGCAGGTCAAGTTGTTGAGCATTTTCTCACCTACCTAACAGAAGAAGATACACATAAAGTTTTATATTTTCATCAAGTTGAAATTGCTAATCTTGTTCATAACCAGATGCAACAACATTTCTGGGAAGATAATGTTAATTATGAAGTAAAAATCAGTAAGGGTTTTACAACTTTAAAAGAAAGTGCTTATACCACAAATGCCAAAAATTATTTAGATTATAGAATCTCACCTGCTGATAAAAGCAAGATGTCCAAATATCTGTTTACAGGTTTTGATAAATGCCTTTATCAAGAACAAAAATTTCAATCAGAAGCAGAAAGGGTATTATCTATAATTTTGGAACGAGATGCAATCAAATGGTTTAAACCAGCAAGGGGACAATTTCAGATTTATTACAAATGGGAGGGAGATTATTTAGAATATCAACCTGATTTTGTGGCAGAAACAACAGAAATGATCTATATGCTTGAACCCAAAAACCGAGATGAAATAGACGATCCTCAAGTGGTTGCTAAGAAAAATGTAGCGGTTCAATGGTGTAAATATGCTTCTGATTATATGTTAAAACATAATGGTAAACCTTGGGTTTATGTGTTGATACCCCATGATGCGATCGCCCAAAATATGACACTCAAAGGTTTAGGCGATCGCTTTACGATTAAGTCATAGTATCAACAAAGCTGACTTACTTTTTCCGCCAACTCCTCCGGGGTTATATGTTCATAGATTTCAAAAGGTTGATGAATCCAAGGATTATCCGGTAAATAATCAGCGTAGTAATCCGGAACAATTACAGAACAATCTTTATACCAAATTACCGCAGTACGGATTTCTTCAATCGCAACCTGGCTATATTCTTTTAACCAAGGAATAGTTTCTTTTAGAGTGATACCCGAATCTACTAAATCATCTACCAAAAGAATCCGCGAACCTAAACGCTCAGTAGTCATGGTTAAATGAGGGGAAACTATCAAACCGCCCCTTTCCTGTTTACCCGCACCGTTGTAAGATGATGTAGATAAAATTGCTAACGGTAGATCATAGATTCGGGAGAGAATATCTCCTACTCGTAATCCTCCTCTAGCAAGACAGACTATTTGGTTAAATTGCCAACCTGATTGATAAATCTTAACTGCTAATTGTTCAATTTTATGGTGATAATCTGACCAGGAAACGTAAAGGTCTGACATAGGACTTAGGGAAGTAGTTTTTAGTTAGCACTGCAAGCAAATCCCAACTATCTTAATATGAGTGTAAGTAATTATGAACAATGAAAAATTAGATTTGAAGACTAAACTAGCTTATGGTGCTGGAGATTTAGGTCCGGCGATTACTTCTAATATTGCGATCTTTTATTTACTGTTGTTTTTTACTAATGTAGCTGGTATTCCCCCTGGTTTGGCGGGCAGCATTTTGATGATTGGTAAAATTTGGGATGCTGTCAATGATCCGATTGTGGGGGTATTAACAGATAAGACTCAATCTCGGCGTTGGGGTCGTCGTTTACCTTGGATGTTTTATGGTGCAATTCCTTTTGGATTATTCTTTTTTCTACAATGGATTGTACCACAATTTACTCCCAATCAAAGTAGTAATATTTGGCCTTTGTTTTGGTATTACGTAGCAATTGGGATTATGTCTCAGGCTTTTTTTACGATTGTTAATTTGCCATATACAGCAATGACACCGGAACTAAGTCAAGATTATGATGAAAGAACCAGTTTAAATAGTTTTCGCTTCACTTTTTCTATTGGTGGCAGTATTTTATCATTGATTTTCGCGCAAATTATTTTTGCAATGTTTCCTGATCCTCAACAAAAATATTTAAAATATTTAGTTTTAGCAGCAATATGTACGGTAATTTCGGTTTTATCCTTATATTGGTGCGTCTATGGAACAAGGAAGCGGATTCTTGCTTTTGAAGCTAAACGTATTCAACTAGAACAACCAGCAGAAATTCCTTTTATAGAACAAATCATTATTGCTTTCAGTAACAAACCTTTTTTATTCGTTATCGCCATTTATCTTTTTTCTTGGTTAGGTGTACAAATCACCGCTACAGTCATTCCCTATTTTGTCATCTACTGTATGAAACTCAAAGATTCTCAAGTTCCCACAGTATTAATTGCTGTTCAAGGAACTGCTTTATTAATGTTATTTGTTTGGAGTTATTTAAGTAAAAGATTTGGTAAAAAAATCGTTTATTTTTTGGGTATGACTTTATGGATTATTGCTGCTGCGGGATTATTTTTTCTGCAAGCAAATCAAATAGGTTTAATGTATTTTATGGCTGTTATGGCTGGTTGTGGAGTTTCCACAGCTTATTTAATTCCTTGGTCTATGATTCCCGATGTTATAGAATTAGATGAACTGCAAACCGGACAAAGAAGGGAAGGAGTATTTTATGGTTTTATGGTGTTATTACAAAAGTTTGGTTTAGCATTTGGTTTATTTATAGTTGGTAATGCTTTACAAGCTTCTGGATTTCGGGAAACTATAGCCGGACAAAGTACACCAATACAACCCGATTCCGCATTGTCTGCTATTAGAATTATAGTCGGTCCAGTACCAACAATCTGTTTAATTTTGGGTTTGATTTTGACTTTTTTCTATCCTATTACCCGTGAAATGCACGCAGAAATTATGTTTAAGTTACAGGAGAGAAGGGAGAAGAATTTTTAGGTTTTCTCTCCCAATTTCTGTTTGATGCGTGGATATAAATTGAAACTGACAATTTTTGTCCTTCTTCTTGAAGTTTTTGATCCTTTGACTCCTGAATGAAAAAAGTTTACTCTTTAAAACACTCAATCCCAATTAAAGGGATACACTCTAAAAAATCCTGCCAAAATTCTTGCCCAAATTCTGCTATACCTTCAGGAGAAACTAATGGTTTTTGCCAACGAACATTTTTAAAACCAACATCTGCAAATACTTTTTGATGTGTATCTTTGCTGAGGTAATAATTATCAAAACTAAATTCCTGACCATCTACAAAAAATGTATACTTGATTGCTGTTCCTGGTTGCAGAGGTTGGGAAATAGTTTTAATAAATCCATATTTCTCAGTTTTAAGATAAGAACTTGGAGGTTGTTCACTATTATTGTTTAATGTCACAAAACGCCCTCCTATTTTGAGATTATTAAAGATGGTTTGTGACATTTTTAATAATTGTGTTTTAGTTTGGGCATAATTCAGTAAATAAGAAGCAACAACTAGATCAAAATCTCCAATTTTTCCTAGTTCTAGCACATCAGCAACAATATATTGAATATCAAGTTTTTGTTTGCTTTCTTGTTTTCTTGCTAGTTCTACCATTTTTTCAGAAATATCAACCCCAACCACCAGAGAAGCACCTTTTTCTTTAAACTGTCTACTATACCATCCTTCTCCACAAGCTAAGTCGAGAATTGATTTTCCTGTTAAATCACCAAGCATATTAAAATATGTATATGTTTCAATATGTAGGCGAATCGGCAACTCTTTAGATTTTTTATATTCTTGGGCTATGCTGTCGTAATACTGTGCCATTTTTCAATCACTGAAAACTATATTTATAGTTAAATTACTAAAGCAAATTTATCCATCTGTTATTGGATATATCCTAAAATTTGAACACCCCAACCAATTAAACCACCACCTAAAACCAACCATGTAGCATTAATTTGATAACGAATAGCTAAAACCGCAGAAATTAAGAAAATAATTAATCCTAAAAAATCCACATAAGGCACTTTTCCAAAAGTTAAAGTTGTTATTCCTAATTGTAAGGTGGTCACCACCATCAAAGCCACAGCACTAAGATTAACCGCATCTAAAAAAGCCCTTGTCCAAGATGAAGTACGTAATTTAGGAATGAGAGGATTTAAAATAGCAACAAATAAAAATGAAGGAAGAAAAATTCCTGCGGTTGCCACAACTGCACCAGGTAAACCGGAAATTATATATCCGATAAATGTAGCAGTAGAAAGCACAGGTCCAGGCGTAAATTGACCAATTGCAACAGCATCTAATAATTGTTTTTGTGTTAACCATTGATATTCATCTACTAAACCTCCTTGCAAAAATGCTATTAGTAAATAACCACCACCAAACAACACACTACCAACTTTGAGGAAAAAGAACCCTAATTTCCATAAAGGTACAACAGGAGTTATTGTTATTGTAGGCAAGGTTGTACCAAGAGTTAAAGCAGTAATCATTAAATTAGTTTGATTACTATTTTGATCACTCTTTTGTAACCAAATCATTCCCAAAATCCCACCTAATAATAAAGCGATAACCTCATTAACATTACCCAACCAATTTATTAAACCAACTGCTACAGCAATTATTAGTAATTTTTTGGTTTTTATGGCTTTTTTACCTAATCTCCAAAGGGCATTAAAGATAATTGCTAACACAGCAGGTTTTATTCCATAAAGTAAAGGAG
The DNA here is from genome assembly GCF_014696235.1 of Sphaerospermopsis sp. FACHB-1194. Classification (NCBI taxonomy): domain Bacteria; kingdom Bacillati; phylum Cyanobacteriota; class Cyanophyceae; order Nostocales; family Aphanizomenonaceae; genus Sphaerospermopsis; species Sphaerospermopsis sp. FACHB-1194. The sequence goes on from NZ_JACJPU010000061.1 coordinate 23,840, forward strand.
AAAATTCGGGTAAAGTGCCATAATTAACATAAACCCAAGCAAAGAAACCAGTGATTAAAACTGCTGGCAAGATAAAACAAACACCTGCAATAATTAAACCTAACCATCCAGCATAAATATAACCAATGTGAATGGCCATCTCTGTAGAATTAGGTCCAGGAATTAAGTTAGTTGCACCCAACAAATCTAAAAAATGATCCTGTGTCAACCACTGACGACGCTTGACAACTTCATCTTCTATCATAGCAATATGGGCAACTGGACCCCCAAAACCAATCACACCTAGTTTAAAAAAGAGTTTTGCTAGTTCCAATAAACGATTTAATGGTAAGTGATTCATATTGTTTATAGCAAGTCCTAAATATGTATTTTAACTTAATTTGTCAAAACATTTGCAAAAACTAAGTAAATTCAGAAAACATTGCTGCTCGTGCATTTACAGCAGTATCTATAAAGTCACTAAATACCCCATCTATCCCTAAATTAAAAAATAGTTTATATTCCTCTTGAGGGTTGTCTTGACAATCTAAAGGTAAGAAGTAATTTTCATTGCGGAATGTCCAAGCATGAACTAATAAATTTTCTTTATGGGCGTGATTAACTAAGGATGTGGGTGATATTAATTTCCCTTGACTATCTCTGGGAATTATTAAGTTTTTATTGACTCCTATTGCTTGTGCATATTCAGCGATTTTTTTTAATCCTGCTGGTTTGCTTATATGTTGATAGGTGCGGGGATTATCACTCATTACAAAATCATAGGGTTTACCTGAGTCGTTGATTAATTGTACTAAAGGTAGATTTGTTTTTTTGGCTAATGCTTTTAAGTTACTAACTTCAAATGATTGAATAAATACTGGTACATGAGTTTTTTCTAAAGCCGTTAATAAGGGTGTTTCTAATTCTAGATCAATTGATTGAAAGTAAGTTGGATGTTTTGTTTCTGGGTAAATCCCAATTTTGCGATTTTTTTCTATACTTTTCTTTTCAGCTAAATCAATGATTTCTTCTAGGGTGGGAATTGTGTAAATTCCATTGTATTTTGTGTTAAAAGAACGTAGTTGGGGAATGCGTTCTTGCGCTCTTAATGTTTTGATTTCTGCTAAGGTAAAATCTTCGGTAAACCAACCTGTTATAATTTCCCCATCAATGATTTTTGTAGTTCGCAAATAAGCAAATTCAGGATGTTCAGCAATATCTGTAGTTGCTGATATTTCATTTTCATGACGTGCAATTAAAACCCCATCTTTGGTAATCACTAAATCTGGTTCAATATAATCAGCACCTAATTCAATTGCTAATTGATATGCTGCTAATGTATGTTCAGGTCGGTATCCACTTGCACCACGATGAGCTATAATAATAGGTAATTGATTTGTGAATGTGGAATCTCTAAAATTGTCCATAAGATAGGGTTTATTATTTTCAATGAATAGGGATAGTAGCTAGTTACTGTTTTCTTAACCAATACTAACAAATACTCACATTTACTGAAAATTTCCTGTCATCTTTTGCTTTGTGACAGAATTACAGTAAAATCACTGTATGCTACTAGGATTCAAAACCCAACTCAAAGTTAACAAGCAACAACGACTACTACTGGCGCAACACGCAGGAGTAGCCAGACACGCTTGGAATCA
>NZ_JACJPU010000062.1:0-25166 GCF_014696235.1 Sphaerospermopsis sp. FACHB-1194
CATAATTGGCTGTTGTTTGGTTCATGTTTAGGTTTTTTAGTTTTTTATTTGCTGGTTAATTGTATTTGATACTGATGTATTAATAAGAATTTTTATGATTTTTTAATTATTTGATTTGGTGGAGGTAAGGTAAATTATGGGTAGTATAGCGATCTCTATCAGGCAATCATCCATAGGAATCTATGTTATAATTAAGTTGTTATATATATTTGAAAATTATGCAAATAGAAATTACCAAGCTATCAAGTCAAGGTCAAGTTACTATTCCCCAAAATTTAAGAGAACAGTATCAGTGGCAAGATGGTCAAGAATTAATAATCATTAATGTAGGTGATGGAATTTTATTAAAACCTAAAAAAACTTTTCCTGAAACAAAATTAGATGATGTTGCTGGGTGTTTGAATTATCAAGGAAAAGCTAAAACAATTGAAGAAATGGAACAAGCGATCGCTTCAGGGAGTTACCGCTAACTCATTTCTAAAGTATCACTAAATGAAATGGTGCATCATTGATAAATTAAAAATATCGAATTATTTACATATGCAATTTATTTACAAAAACTGATATTACTGATATTTTTGTAGGGGTTTAGCAATGCTAATTGGTGTCAATTTAAAATCAAAACCATAACCCGACTGGGAATGAATTCCCAGTCTAATAGCAAAAGTCATCTAAAGATGACTAAATAAACACAAAAAATCTTCTAGTAAACTTTAGTTTACTTTGGTTATTAGCCCGGAAATTCATTTCTGGGCGGGGGTGGAAGCTAACAGATCAGCCATTTTTTGATTAAGTTGACACCACACTATTAAGTATTTTTAAATAGGTGAGTTTATTCAAGATTGATATATGTGTTGGGTTTCGTTTCCTCAACCCAACCTACTACTGAATATTAAAGATTTTGTTCATCTTCTTCAGTTAAATCATCATTAGCATCTTCAGGTAGTTTGACTCCTTTCAAAGTGAAAGTAAAAGTATTACCTTGTGCAATTACTTTATTTACTTCTTCATAGAAAGGATAATTACCAATACCACTAATATTCACCCAACCACGAGAACGCGTTAAAGCTACAAATAATTGATTTCGTAGTTTTGTATCGCTTTCATTTTTAGCAATGTTATCTAACCCAACTACATAAACCATATCTGCTTCATTTCCCTTAGTTCTATCAATTCTAGAAACGGTTACACCACCATCAAACCAGAATAAATCAGGATTATTATTAGGCCATTTGGGATTAATATCATTTAATGCTAATGCGCTAGGAATATAAATATCAATTCCATAATCTATTAAAAAATTAGCTATTTCTCTTTCTAATTTATTGCCATTATAAAAAGGTGGAGTAGTATAACCCAAAGCAATTACTAAGATGTTGCGACTAGGACTTAATTGATCTTCTTGTAAATTATATTTAATTTTCTCTACTAATGCGAAAAGCTCATCTTGACGAGAATCATAGTTTTCAAATTTAATCACTGGATGATTAGAGATGCGAGGAACTGGATTAGGTGAATTTTCTGGAGGTCTGGTAATAGTAATTTTAGCATTACTGCTGATTTTACCTTCTACCACTTCAAACCCAATAGAATGTAAATCTTGTTTCTGCATACGTTCGGGTTTTAGCACTCCTTCTGTTCTTAATAAACCAGTACCAAAAGCATAAGCAGCAGTTAAGATTTCTCCAGGAGTACGGTAGCAACGTTCCATCTCATGAGCTTTACGAATACCCCCCGGATAAATACCACCTTCACGACTACCACCTTTACGACTACCACCTAAGACATTACTCAGTTCATCACCCAAGACTTTGCTTGCTGTTGGTGCAACTGCTCCTGTAGAATGTATGCTCTGCGCCTCATCATAAGCCCAAATCAAACGTTTTTGCTCAGGTTGCTCCTTAGTCACAGATTTTAATGATTGATATGCTAACCAATAAATTGACTGTTTCTCTTCACCATCTTCTGCTGTAAATTTTAGATCATCTTCCGTCATTAAATCCTGTCCTTCATCAATCACTAAAGCATCAAAAATAGGGTTGAATTTTGGCTTTTGCTGCAAAAAGTTTCGACAACCATAGGCTAATGCATTATTAGGAACTTCTTCTCCTGTATCAGGTGGATTTAACTTTCTTATCCTTTCGATTCTACAAATTTCACCATATAAACCATCTCTATTGTTTGCACCCCAAGCATGAAGAACTCTTAAATTGGAATTAGGGAAATTGTTATATTCGATTTCTCCATTAGTAAAATGTTCTATCCATAACTCAAATAATTTTTCAATTTGGTCATATAAACTACGAGTAAAGAAGACAAATGCAATTTTCCATTCAGGATGTTTCAGGTGCATAATCACTGCTTTCTGACTAAAAAGAACAGTTTTTCCTGAACCAGCAATTCCTCTTACTCGTTGTGGACCTGGTGGAATAGTTTTACCAATATATTCCTGTTTAACATCCCATTCATACATCAGTTTTTGTGCTTCTGCTAATATATTGTAAAGACTTTGATTATCAGCAGATTCTATTCTTTCTAAAGACTTACGCAGAATAGATGTTCCACTTATAACACTTAAAAGGGATTTATATTGACTATCATTTAATGATTCGCCTGTAATCGCCGCCTGAGATTTTTCTATACGGTTTTTTAAACCAACTTCACCCAGTTGATTATTAAATATAAATGGTGTACCCTCTTCTGTTCCCGTCCATCCTTTTTCTTGCCATTGTTTTGTACTAATATTGGGAAAAGCAATTAAAGTACGTCCAATGATTTTTTGTTGAATATCTGATTCTGGAGTTTTAATAGGTTCTTGATCACAATATTTACGCAACACTGCGGCATATTTAGAAATATTTTCCAGAGAATAATTTTGTTGTAGAGTATTATTTATAAACTGGATATAGTTATCATTAACTGATGTAATTTGTTCAATATTTACAGGACAAACTTCTATTATAATAATGCCCCATTGTTGATCAACAATAAGTATATCTGGTTCTTTGCGGCGATCGCCAACTTGCAGAAAAAGAGGATAACGCCAATACCCAATACTAGACTCACGACTAGAAGAAAATGCTGCTCTGACTGCATCCCAAACTTTTTGATAACCAGCATCATTATTTGGTGCAATAGCTTCTGTAGTAATAAAACGTGGTAAACCTTGTCTAGCTTTCGTAGTCATTGTATTTGTTGTTTATGTGTAGATTAATTCTTTATACTATAGTTTTCATTGTTGTAGATACGGATTTATACTGTTCTTGTATTACAAAATACTAAGAAAAAAACCGGAAAAGATCGGAAAAAATGGGATCACATTTAGCTATAATGGTTAAAAACCATACTATGTATAGCTTTTATGACTGTAAACGAAGTTGTAAAATTTGTTGATAAGATAGTCTTTGATAAAACTGGAAAGCATCTAGATGATATTCAAACTGCTGTCATTGCAGGAACATGGGAAAGACAAACCTATGATAATATTGCACAAGAACACAATGTTACTAAAAATCATATAGGTGATGTAGGTGCGGAATTATGGCAACTTTTATCTAAAGCATTGAATGAAGATATTAAAAAAACTAATTTTCGTTCTACATTAGAAAGGGGATATATTAAATCATTTGAAAGTTCTAATATTTATAATATAAATGGTAATAATAATAGTTTTTATTATCCGCAAACCTTAAATAATCCTAATAAACAAAATCAAGAAACTAATATAAATAATCAACATAAATCATCTTACCACGATCTCACTCTATCACCCCAAATCATCAAATTTCACAACCGAGAAACCGAACTGCAAACCCTCACACAATGGATACTAAACCAAAATACCCGCTTAACCTGCATCTTAGGAACATCAGGAATAGGTAAAACCACCCTCACAAAAAGATTCATAGATTTAAACCTCGATAAATTTGAAATCATTATCTGGAAAACCCTCAAATACCCTAAACCATTAACCCAACTCCTTAATGACTTATTTAACACCTGTCAAAAACAACCCAAAGAAACCTTACATGATAAAATCAAACAACTACTTGATATTCTCACCAACAACAAATGTTTAATCATCCTTGATGACATCCAAAATATCTTTACAACTGGTGAACTTGCGGGAAAATATCAACCAGAATATCAAGATTATCAAACCCTATTCAAAATAATTACAGAAACCCAACATCAAAGTAATATTATTGTAATTAGTCAAGAACAATGTCCAGAAATGGAATCTTTAGATCCAGAATTATATCCCATTAAATCTTTAGAACTCTCAGGTTTATATCATCCTGAAATTCTCCAAAACACAGGATTAACAAATCAGGATAGTTGGTTAAATCTTATTACCTTATACCAAGGTAATTTGATGTTTTTAAAAACTATTACCGTCTTAATCACCAAAAATTATGATGGTGAAGTTGCCGATTTTTTAGCAGAGAATATATTACATATTACCCAACAAATGCAGTCTTATTTTCAAGATAAATTTAACCGTTTATCACCGATAGAACAACAAATAGTATTACAACTGAGTAAATTTGAAAAACCGATTTCCAGAGAAGAATTAAGACAAAGGTTAGCACAAAAATTAAATTTATCTTCTGTTGATTTTAATAATGGATTACAATCTTTACAACAACGGTATTTAGTGGTGAAAATTAAAGAAGATAAAGTCATGTTTTCATTGTCTCCTGTTTTTCGGGAATATGTGAAAAATTACTGTAAAGATTGAGCATCATTCATGTATCAATACTCAAAAATACTATCAAAAATTTCTCGCTTGATCCTAAAATTAACATCCCTGATTTTTTGGTACAATATATCTAAATCCGAAATATTAATCTTACCATCTAGTTGTAATTTACGAATTATTGCTAAAGTTCCTTTAACGTTTAATCCTAATCTTATTGCTTCTTTTCTAGCAGCAAAGTCATCTAAAATAATATAATCTGGTTGTAATTCTACCCCTAAAGCAATAGCTTCAGACTCTCCTATTCCTAAGAAGTCATTTAAACTATTAGCTAGAGAAACTAATTGTACTTTTTGTACTGTTAATTTATTTTCGCTGATTAGTTTATTAATATGTATGGATGATTGATCTTGTTTAGCACTGATTTCTTCTTTAACACTTTCTGGTAATAAAAATTCAGCTTCCATAGTCAGAAATAAATCAAGAAAATCCAACCGAGATAAAAAAATCAAAAGGGAAGAGTTAAAAACTATTTTCATGATCTTTACCAGTTTTTTTCTATAGCAATATCGTCAACGGTAAGATATGAAAAATCTATTCCCATTAATTCTAAAATTTTCAAAAATATTTCTGTATCCATTTCCATAATTTCGGCTGCTTTATGTAAACTAATTAACCGAGATGTTAAAGCACCAAGCACAAATATAAATCTTTCTTTCTGTTCTATACTCTGAAATAATTGCACTTGAGAAGCAATTTCTTTAAAGGTAGTTTGATGATTCATTTATTTGCTACTCGTAAATCTTTGATTTTCTAATTTTGGATGATTTGATGTCATTATTAGCCCCCTCTCCACATCGGAAAGGGGGATAAAGTGTGAAATTAAGCCGGATAAATCCTTAACCTGCGATTTGGTTCTTCACCAAAACTATGAGATTTAAGCCGATAATGTTCCACCAACTCATGCTGCATTTTCCGCACCTGAGCAGAACGGGGTAATAATTCCACCGGTTGACCTTTAGGAATGACAATTTGTTCAACCGCTAATCTTGCTTCTTCTAATGCGTCTATTTCGTCATCGCTACCACTGTGCAAAAACAATTGTAATTCCTGATCATCGGTAATTTCCGGCTCGTCAATGTTCAACAAACGCCGCAAACCGCGAGTAATCTGGGGAATAGTGCTGGACTTAATGACATGAATAGGGACATGACGCGCCTTAGCCATTTGCCTTAATTTCGCGTGGTTTTTGACGTGCGATCGCAACGCCAGAATCGCATCAGCACTATCTATGTCTTTTGTCAAGACCACAGGCAAACTTAACACCCCAATCACCTGTTCCAACTGGTGACGACTCACTCCATAGGGGTAAACGTGCAAAGGCAAATCTTCCCCATTGGGACCTGGTGATTTAGTATGACCGAAATCAATACTTTCACCATAATTCAAAGACTCATCTAACAAGCGGTCAAACTCGCTGCGTCCCGTTACCCGTTCCCTTTCCACAGACAAAGGAGGTAAAGCTACCATTTGACCAGAAGCACGCCAGCCATTAACTTGTTTAACTGCGGGAAAAGATTCATCCTCACTAGCTAAATGACCACCGCGACCATTAACCACAGATAACTGTCTAGTAATAGACACCTTACCCTTGTCGTCCACAGTGCGCGTTTGTGGGTTAGCTTGACGACCTCTTAATAGAGTATCAACGGTATCGGACACGCTTTCGTGTACTACCCAGCGTTGTCTCTCCAACATTTCCACAGCAATTTCAAAGGTGGGAGGCGCTTTGCGTTCCAACACCGTTTTTTGTGAACCGCGTCTTCTCGCTTCGTCATCTCCTAGCGTCACCGCTTGAATACCCCCTACCAAATCAGAAAGGGTGGGGTTTTTGATCAAGTTTTCAATTTGGTTTCCGTGGGCAGTACCCACTAATTGTACACCTCTCTCCGCAATTGTACGGGCAGCTAAGGCTTCCAATTCTGTACCAATTTCATCAATGACAATCACTTCTGGCATATGGTTTTCCACTGCCTCAATCATCACCTGATGCTGTAATTCTGGTTTTGCTACCTGCATCCGCCGAGCGCGACCAATAGCTGGGTGAGCAACATCACCATCCCCGGCAATTTCATTTGAGGTGTCAATTATCACCACTCGTTTATTCAATTCATCTGCCAACACACGGGCAATTTCCCGCAAAGCAGTAGTTTTACCTACACCGGGACGACCAAGCATGAGAATTGATTTACCAGTTTCTACCAAATCGCGGATCATGCCAATAGTACCAAATACCGCCCGACCCACACGACAAGTCAAGCCAATAATTTTACCATTGCGGTTGCGGATAGCACTGATCCGATGTAAAGTTTGCTCAATACCCGCCCGATTATCTCCACCAAAGGTTCCGACTCGTTGAATACAATCATCTATTTGTGCTTGAGTGACAGGGTATTCGCTCAGATACTCAGCAGCATGAGGAAAGCGAGCTTCTGGGCGACGACCTAGATCCAAAACCACTTCAACTAAATGATCTCTTTTAGGATGGTTATCTAGTTGCTGTTGCAGGTCTTGGGGTAAAATGTCCAGTAACTTTTGCAGGTCTTCTGTAATCGTCATGCTTTCTATGGTGGTGACGTTTTTAGAGATAACGAATGAGCAATTTAACGCTCTTACTGTGACTTAATCTGAGAAACGAGAGAATCAGCAAGTTTTACAGCTTGCCAAAGTAATTCCGGTTCATCCTCAAGGCGCAGACTTGCCTTAACACCAGTGGAACTCACCTCCTGATTTTCCAACTTGTCAATAACTGATGACAGCAACACACGAGCATAGCTACCATAGGCTACACCAGCAATTTTGGATTTTGGATTTTGGATTTTGGATTTTGGATTGTCATTTTCTAATCCAAAATCTAAAATCGGCAATCTAAATTCGTTTAAAAGTCCCATAGCCTTTAATTTAGGAACTGTGTAGCTATTAGTACCCCCAGCTAACTGCACATATCCCGGTAGATTTGCTGCCAAAACTTTTTGTCCTAATTTTATTGCTGCTATGGTAGTACCATTACCGATATCACCACTCATAGAGCGCCCGTCTGTTTGCCAAATCAAGGTTTGGGTACGGGGTGAAATTAGATCATAAATTGTTTGTAGGTAATCAATTAAACCATCACCATCATTGCAACTGATAGCTAATAACTTTAATTGATCTGCCCAAGGAGCGATCGCCTCCCACAAACGCTGAAACTCTGCCAAACGCCCTACTTTTGTATGAATTTCTATGGCATCTATTCCCGTTGACATGATCAATGGTGCAATCGCTCCCGGCGTTGACAGATATGATGCTGTATCAATTATCTCATAAGGACAAACAGGAATGCAACGCCCACAGCCATAACATTTTTCGGCAATAATTCCTGAAAAGCTATCTTTTTGATTGTTAAAAACTATAGCTTGGGCTGGACAAATCTTTTCACAGGGTCTAGGGCAATCTTGTGGACAATAAATAGGATTAAATTGGGCTTTTCTAAAATGGGGATCTTCTCCATCGTTAAGGCTGACCATTAACAAGGGTAAATGGCCTGAAAAATTAAAGCCTCTCGCTTGAGCATCTTTAACAAGAGTTTTAGCAACCAGTAAAGCTTCCTGAGCGGCATTAATTACAGCCGGATCAGCAGCCACATCTATGCAGTCAGCACCCGCCAAAGTATAGGCTAAAGTTAAACTTCTGACCGCCGGTAGATGTTGGAAACTGGCTCCACAAATCAGCTTAAACCAGTTACCTTGTTTTAGGGATTGTAAAGGGGCTAAGAGTTTGGTCACCCTTCTATTATGCTTTTTTTGCCATCAAAATTGCAGCCCCTGATCAGGAAAAAATCCAATTTTTTGATCAGCAGATGGGGAGTAGGGGAGTAGGGGAGAAATATTTGCCTCCTGCCTCCTGCCTCCTGCCTTCTTAATTTTGAGATGGATACAAAGGAGACTTATCAAGACCGCCAATTTTATTCAGAGGCCAAAAACGAATCACAGCACGACCAATAATATTTTCCCGTGGTACTAAACCCCAACAGCGTCCATCATAACTACTACCACGATTGTCACCTAACACTAAGTATGAATCAGTTGGTATGGTTTGCGGTTTCGCTAAGAAAGGAGGTTGCGATCCTGATGCACAAACATCCACAACAGTACGGGATGAGGTAAATAAATATTGTTCTTCTGGCAGATATTTTTTATTAATATATACTTTGCCGTCTTTAAGTTCTATTTTTTCTCCTGGTAAACCTATAATGCGTTTAATAAAGGCATCATGGTATTGTTCTCTTTTGAGTTCATCTGTGGGTGAAAATACAACTATATCCCCTCGCTGTGGGTTAGCAAATTTATATGTCACCTTATCGACAATAATCTTATCAGCCTTCCATTGGTCTTGTACACCGTGCAGCGTCGGTTCCATTGACCCTGTAGGAATCCAACGCGCTTCAGCGACTAGGGTGCGAATCCCCAAAGCTAGAAAGACGCTCAATATAACAGTTTTGCCTAGCTCGACGATCCAGGAATTATCAGGTTGTTGGCTAGAGTTTTTATCAGACACTTGATTTTGCATGAAATTACTGAAATTTAGGGTAACAGACAAGCACTGAACTGATGAGAGAGACTGTGATGTTATTGTTATTTTAATATTTTAACTAGACAAGTGATTTTTCCTAATAGATGTTGATATGGGTTGCTAGAAGTTTGTGACTGAGTAGAAATTAATTTTCTTTTAACATATAGGAGAAGATAAAACTGATAACTGTTAACTGTGAACTGATAACTGATTAAATTTATGTCATCTGCTAAAAGTTTACTGATTCGCCAAGCACGCGTAATTCTACCCAATGGTGAGTTTATAATTGGGGATGTGCTGACCCAAGGCGGTAAAATAGTCGAGGTAGCGTCAGAAATCTCTTATGCCACACCAACTCAAGAAATAGACGCACAAGGTTTAACTTTGTTGCCGGGAGTCATTGATCCGCAAGTACATTTCCGCGAACCCGGTTTGGAATACAAGGAGGACTTGTTTACTGCTAGTTGTGCTTGTGCTAGAGGCGGTGTCACCTCTTTTCTGGAAATGCCGAATACAAGACCTTTGACAACCAGCCAGTCAGCTTTAGATGATAAACTACAAAGGGCTGCCAATAAGTGCTTAGTTAATTATGGCTTTTTTATTGGCGCAACAGGCGATAATTTAACAGAATTAATTTCTGCCCAACCCACTCCGGGTATTAAGATTTTTATGGGGTCTATGCACGGTCAATTGCTGGTTGACCAGGAAACTGTACTAGAGCAGATTTTTGCTCATGGTAGTCGTTTAATTGCTGTTCATGCAGAGGATCAAGCGAGAATTAACCAACGTCGTCAAGAGTTTGCTGGTATTCATGATCCGGCTATTCATTCCCAAATTCAAGATAATCAAGCTGCTTTGAATGCGACACAATTAGCATTGAAGCTTTCTAAGAAATATCAACGACGGTTACATATTCTACATATGTCAACTGCTGAAGAAGCGGAGTTACTGCGTGAAGATAAACCGAGTTGGGTGACAGCGGAAGTGACTCCACAACATTTGTTATTAAATACCAGTGCTTATCAAACTATTGGCACATTAGCACAGATGAACCCACCGTTGCGATCGCCCCATGATAATGAAGTTCTTTGGCAAGCTTTACGAGATGGTGTGATTGATTTTATCGCTACTGACCATGCACCACATACTTTAGAAGAAAAAGGTCAAACTTACCCGAATACTCCTTCCGGTATGCCAGGTGTGGAAACCTCTCTACCTTTAATGTTAACCTCAGCAATGGCTGGAAAATGTACTGTTTCCCAAGTGGTGAACTGGATGTCTAAAGCAGTAGCTACCGCTTATGGTATTCCCAACAAGGGAGAAATTACCCCTGGATACGATGCGGATTTAGTTTTAGTAGATTTAAATACCTACAAACCAGTAAAGCGGGAAGAAGTTTTAAGTAAATGTGGTTGGAATTCCTTTGAAGGTTGGAATTTGACAGGGTGGCCTGTGACAACTATTGTCGGTGGTGAAATTGTTTATGATCAAGGAAAGGTAAATACGGAAATTCGCGGACAAGCTTTAACTTTCCTGTAGTAAATAATCGGTTTTTCCCAAAAAATTAAAAAATTAAAGCGAATCTATTTTACCCAGACTCGCCGAAAGTAGATTATTGGTAGATGCACTTTCTCAAAAGCTAAATTTTAAACTGTTGATGAGTATCTGTATAAATTGGTACCCAACCCTCGACAGTTGTGAAATAGCGTATTACCTTAAAATGTAAAGATGCTGAGAAACTACACCAATGTTCTACTCCGGCGGGAATGTGTAAATAGTCTTGTGATGTAATTAACAGTTGTACTTGAGTGCGATCAGGTTTCACAAAACCATAAATTATTTCTCCTGCTAACAAATAAATAGCTTCTGCAGCATTATGGGTGTGATAACGTCCATAAGTAGCCATCCAAGTTTCCAAATTTGGCGAACCAGGATGTATATTGAGTAAATCACTCCACAAATAACCATTTTCTTGCTGAAGAAACTCAAACACGCTGTTATGAAGTCCTACAATATGACGCTTTTCGACATCTGTAACGGTTTCTTGTTCCATCAGTTCTGGAAAAAGTAAAGATGTCCCCGGATCATAATGTCTGAGTTTAATACCTAGAGGTTCTAACTCATGAGCGATCGCACTTAAATCACTTTCCGTTGTTCCGTCTTCCAGTAATAAAATTGCCATGATAAAATGCTAAATTCTCTATTAACAACAGTTTACTGAAAATTGTCTCAAATAGCCACTATTGCCAATCGATAATTAGGTGTTTTTAACGATACTTTATAAAATCAGGAGTTCAGGAGTTCAAAGAGTCGTAGGGGCGAAGCATTCGGTCGACAAATTATCAATTTTATGAAAAGGCTATTTTCCGAATGCTTCGCCCGTACAGGAGTCAGGAGTCAGAATATTTATTTGTAGCAGAAATCCATAACAGTAAGTTTTTTTATAAATTATCAAGAATGCCGTGAAAACTCTGCTTTATTATCAGTCCTTACATAAAAATTAATCACTTGCATGATGCTAAATAATACCATTAGTAGTATCATAGTACAAATAAACTATATTGTAACCATTGTCAACAAATGTCTGACCTGATTTTATTTTGGCATCGTCGAGACTTACGTATTTCCGATAATACAGGACTAGCAGCAGCTAGAAAACAAACTGCAAAGGTAGTAGGTGTTTTTTGTGTAGATCCTGACATTTTGCAACAGGATGATGTTGCATCTGCTAGAGTTAGTTACATGATTGGTTGTTTACAAGCATTGCAACAACGATATCTTCAAGCAGGTAGTCAGTTATTAATTTTACAAGATAATCCAGTAACAGCCATTCCCAAATTAGCTGAAGCTTTGAAAGCAAAAGCAGTTTTTTGGAATTGGGATGTAGAACCCTACGCACAAACACGGGATAAAAGTGTAATTTTGGCACTTAAAGAAAAAAGTATTCAGACTCTAGAGAAAAATTGGGATCAATTATTACATTCACCCGATGAGATTTTTAGTGGTTCAAAAACTCCTTACACAGTTTATACTCCCTTCTGGAAAAATTGGAGTAGCAAACCTAAAAATAACCCAGTTGCAACTTTAGAAAACTGCGAAAATTTAACAGATGCAGAACAGGAAATAGCTAAAAAAACAGGCACAATTAATTTACCATCAGCGAAAGATTTAGGTTTTATTTGGGATAGGGAATTAATAATTGCACCAGGAGAAACAGCAGCACATAAAAAATTAGACAAATTTACCAAGTTTGTGATTAATGAATATGATGAACAAAGAAATTATCCTGCTATTGAAGGTACATCTTTATTAAGTCCAGCCTTAAAATTTGGTGTGATAGGAGTAAGAAAAATTTGGCATAAAACCGCAGAATTATTAGCAAATAGTAACAGTGAAGAATTCACTAATAATATTATCGCTTGGCAAAAAGAATTAGCTTGGCGGGAATTTTATCAACACGCCATGTACCATTTTCCAGAATTAGCTGAAGGTGCATATAGAGAAGTTTTTAAAAACTTTCCTTGGCGAAATAACGAAAAACATTTTCAAGCTTGGTGTGAAGGAAAAACAGGTTATCCCATAGTTGATGCAGCCATGCGACAATTAAATGAAACAGGCTGGATGCACAATAGATGTAGAATGATAGTAGCCAGTTTTTTAACCAAAGATTTAATTATAAACCCGCAATGGGGAGAAAAATATTTTATGCAGAAACTCATCGACGGTGACTTATCTGCTAATAATGGTGGTTGGCAATGGAGTGCGTCAAGTGGAATGGACCCCAAACCATTAAGAATTTTTAACCCAGCTAGTCAAGCACAGAAATTTGATGCTGATGGTGAATATATCAGACAATGGGTGAGAGAATTGAAATCTGTAGATACAGAATATTTAATAAGTGGAAATATTACACCCTTAGAACGTCGTGCAGTTGGTTATCCTGCACCCATTGTAGATCATAAAAAACAACAAGCTTTGTTTAAACAATTGTATCAAGAACAGAAAGCTGGTACAGATTAATTTTTATTTTTAGAGGGGAAGGATATAAACATTAACCATCCCCCACACAAAACACACACAGAACTTACTCCAGCAGCAATAATTAAACCTCTAAAGTGACAGTTTTAGCAAATGGCTACAACATACCTTGTACTTTTAGCGATAAAACTTAACTTTTCTTTGTGTTTTTGCGGCTTTGCGTAAGATATTCTGAGAACTGGCACAACAAACACCAAAATATTGTAACAATACAATCAAAATATAAGTATCTACTGATACGGTTGAAACTTATGTCATCATCCCGTGATCCTCTACTAACAGTTGAACTGAGAATACCTAGTTCCCATCCTCAGTTATTAGAAGGTTTAGATATTTGGTTGCGTCTAGGTTTAATATCTGATGCCAAAGTTAGGCAAATATGTCAAACTTATCTAGTTTGTGCTGTAGTTTTACAACCACAATTACAACCACAATTACAACCACAATTAGAATATCAAACACAAGCAGTATTGACAAAGACTACCACATCAAAACCATTAATTGCCACCTCAACCCCAAAACCACAAACACCACCTCAACCTAATTTTATCACTGCGATGCTGCAATCATTAGGTGAAGAATTAAGTGTGAGATGGTTATTATTTTTAGGAGTGTTTTTAGTCGTTTTATCCTCTGGTGTTTTAGCAGCAAGTCAATGGGAAAAATTTCCCGCTATTGGACAATATGGAGTTTTATTAGCTTATACTTTAACATTTGGTGGTTTTACTTTTTGGGCAGGTAAACAAGATAATTTAAAATTGACAGCACAGACATTATTAATTGTCACTTGGTTATTAGTGCCTGTTAATTTTTGGGCAATGGATAGCTTTAATTTATGGAATAATCCTATTAACTGGTTAGTATTAGCTATTGCTTCTTTATTTCTATCAACCATTACAGTTTTACTTGCTAAAAATCGCACAATTATTGGTAATTTTCCATCAGGGAAGTTACCATTTTTGAATATTCTCAGTTTAAGTTATTTACATTGGGGTTGGAAAATATCAGGTTTTCCCCTAATTGCTGTTTATATAGCAATAGTATGTACAACCTTAATTACAGTTTATCAAAAACTCAAACAACCAAGAGAAAATATCGACACACAGGATGATAGCTGGGGAGTAGGAATTTATTTTGCAGTCATTATTTATGGTTTATTAGGATTATTATTTCGAGCCATTTTTGTTGCTGGTGTTAATGTCACGCAGTTAGGTTTAGCAATTAGTATTTGTGGTTTGTTAGCGGTTTGGTTATCAGCTAAAAATATTAAATCTACCCCCTCTGTTGCTGCTATTTGGCAAAAAATAGGGGGAATTTTATTATTTTTAGGTTGGTTAGTTTCAGTGTTCACTCAACCACAACAAGCAATAATTATCAGTAGTTTAAGTTTATGGGTTTTTAGTCAGCGTTTACAAATTCATAACTCAAAAATTGATTTCACAGCTATTTTCTTGATTGGTTTACAAACAACCTGGTTAAGTTGGCGGATAGTACCAGAAACATTACAGCAATTTATCATTAATACAGCAACTTATCTGACTAATTCTCAAAATCAACCTTTAGCATTATTGAGTATTGCTTTATTCCCTTATTTAATATTGATGTTAATTCTCACAGAAAAATTGCATCATGAACAAAAAGAAGAATTAGCAGTTTTTGGTAAACAGCTAACCCTATTATTAGGGGTTTGCTTAACAATGTTCGCTTTACTAAATTCTACCTTATTAACACTCAATCTTTTATTGTCTGCCATTACTTTAGCTATCGTTACTAAACGCTATGCGTCTCTTCCCCATTTACTGTATTTAACTCATGTTACAGGTTTGTTGGCTGTTTTTTCTGCTATCAATTGGTTATCACCAAATTTGAGTAAAGAAATTTGGGCAACAATTTTGTTAACTGTCATGGTTGCAGAATGGGTATTTAGTCTCGGTGCAGGAATTTGGAAACGTAGTGCTTGGTATATTGGTTTAGCACTTGCTACCTTGAGTTTTTCTTTATTGTTGGTAAATGTACAATTATTATCTGATCACAATTGGGGAGTTATTTGGTTAATTACACCTTTAGCACTTACAGGTTTAGCTATTCTCACTCATGATGAACAACATCGCACTTTTAATACTTTTTTGAGTATTTTATCTGTCATTGCTGCCCAATTTTTAACCCTACCTTTAACAGAAACAAGATTAATTAGTTTGGGTATAAGTGCAAGTGTGTTGTTTGTCAATACCCGCTATTTAATAAAACAAGAAACTGCTGCTTTAACCATCGGTTTTGGACTGAGTTTTATTGCTGCATTATTGTGGAATATACCAAATTTAGCTTTATCAGTTTGGTTTTTGGTTGGTGGGTTTGCTATCTTTACTTTATGGTTAGGACGTACCATACTTTTAAGAAAAAATACCGAATTAACCCTTATTTACGCAGCAGCAAGTGATAAATGGGCTATTGCACTATCTACCATAGAATTAATAGGAATTACCTTACATTCATTCCTTGTGTATACGGTAAATAGCAATGCCGAAATTTTCTATTTATTGGCTACATCAATAACTTTAACTGCCATTATTTATCGTACTTATCAACAATTAACAAACTGGGCATTTTATAGCATTGGTTGGTGTTTAGAATTGTTAGTGGCGGAAATTTTAGGTTTTGGTGAACCATCAATTATTAAAATAGGAATTGCTAATATTGCCTTGGGTTTAATAACTCAACTATTCGGTGAATTGTGGCGCAGAAAATATCAAACATCCTCTCAAACTATACCTCAAAGTTTCCATATTTTACCCATAATTTATGGTGCATTTAGTGTTTTATTAAGGTTCAATACCTTTACCGACTGGACAGGTTTATATAGTTTAGGGATAGCCTTAATTTTAGTTGGTGTAGGAAGGAGAAGAGAAGAATTTAAACCATTACTTTATTTTGGCATTATTGGGATATCAATTTCTGCTTATGAACTGCTATTTTATCAAATGTCTGAAGCTACAGGAGGTGCATTAAGAGATGGTTTAATAGCTATGTCAGCGTTAGGAACTAGCATCATGTATGCTTACCGTATCCTTTCCCCTTGGTTAATAAATTATTTTTGTCTCACACCAGGAGAATTAAAAAATATTGCCCATTTACATTGGTTTTGGAGTAGCATTTTATTATTAGCTGCTGTCACAGTTCCCACAGAAATTAACCTTTATCCAGCTATAGGAACAGGACTATTTTTAACCCGCTATGGAATATGGCAAGGAAGAAGAAATAATTTCCATCAACCTGTACAAACTGTTAGTAATATCAGTAAAGATGAAATTTGGGTTTATCTAGGTTTATTAACAGCAGGGATAACAGGTATTTATTTACAAAATTTACCCATAGGTAGCTTTTTAACTCAACAGTTAACACCTTGGAACGGTGCTTTAGCTTGCATCTTTGCCTACTTCCTCTACATTACACCTTGGGAAAAATTAGGTTGGTCAAAAACACCGTGGCAACGTACATCATACATTCTACCATTAATCATTATCGGAATCACCCAACAGCAAATTTATCCCCTGACCTTAATTATTGCTGCTTTATACTATATCTTTCTGTCTACAAAAACCAGACAAATTCGCTTTACCTACATTAGTGTAATTTTAATTAATTGGGCATTATTTAAATGGTTTATTCAATTAAACTTCACAGATAGCTTATGGTATATCACACCCATCAGCTTATCAATATTATATATTGCCCAAATAGACCCACAATTAAAACCACAAGAATTTAAACCAATACGTCATTTTATCAGAACTATTGGTAGTGGTTTAGTTTGTGGTTGGACAATATTATTTTATCAAAATTTACCTTACATACCCGGTATTTTTAGCCTTATTGCTATCTTTGCCGGACTAGCTTTAAAAATACGTGCCTTCCTGTATGTTGGTACAGCAACTTTTATCATTACCAGCATTTATCAATTAGTAATTTTCAGCCTCAGTTACTCCTTCTTAAAATGGATAATTGGCTTATTAGTAGGCATTCTTTTAATTTATATAGCAGCCAACTTTGAAACCCGACGCACTCAAATTACTTCTTTACTTCGCAATAGCATCGAGAAATTTCAACAATGGGAATAATGAAAATTAAAAATTGAGAATTAAAAATTAAAAATTAAAAATTAAAAATTAAAAATTAAAAGCCCCCCTTTTTAAGGGTGGTTGGGGGGATCAACAACTACAAATACAAAGACTTAACCCACTCCCATTCTTTTGCTAAACCCTCCCTCAAAGAAACCTGTGGCCGATAACCAAGAATTTTTTGCGCCTTAGAAACATCAGCAGCAGTATGACGCGCATCACCCATAGCCTTTTCAATATGATTGCGTTTAAGAGGCTTACCAACAATTTCTTCCATCGTATCCAAAACTTCAGTTAAAACCACCCTACTACCACCACCAATGTTAAAAATTTCTCCCACCGCTTCTGGTGCAGTAGCAGCAGCTAAGTTAGCAGCAACCGCATCACTGACAAATGTAAAATCTCGCGTTTGCTGTCCATCACCATAGACAGGAATAGCCTCATCCTGCAAAACCCCTTTAAAAAACTTATGAAATGCCATATCTGGTCTTTGTCTTGGACCATAAACCGTAAAATACCGCAAAGAAACAAAAGGCACACCAAAATTTTTATGATATAGTCCACACAACCTTTCAGCAGCTAACTTAGTGATACCATAGGGTGAAACCGGTTTAGGTGCAATTTCCTCATGAGTTGGTAAAGTTTCCGCATCACCATATACACTGGATGTTGAGGCAAATACTAACCTTTTCAACCGGGAAGCATCCTTAGCAGCTTCCAACAAAACCTGTGTAGTGTTAATATTCCGTTCCGTATAAGCCCGAAAACCCTGACCCCAGGAATTTCTCACCCCAGCTTGTGCTGCCTGATGATATACTATTTCCACATCTTGAAAAAGTTTTGGCAAATCTAAAAATTGAATATCCCCTTCAACTAAAGTAAAATTCGGTGAATTTTCAAAGGTGGCAATATTTTTTCGCTTTAACTGTGGATCATAATAATCATTAAATTCATCAATGCCAATTACTTGTTCTCCCTGTTGCAATAAGGTATTGACCAGGTGAGAACCTATAAACCCAGCAGCCCCAGTAACGATAATTTTAGTCATGTTCCCGATGTCTTGAAATGTTTATGATTTTTTTTATCAACGTCATTCTAACTGTTAATAAGTTATGCTAAGTTGTGCTAATTTTTTAACTAGACATTTTCTTTTTACTAAAAACCACAAAACTTTATAGTTTGTTGACAATTTTAGTAAATCGTGATGAATTTGACTTACTAAATTAAGTGTTCCTAGTTTCCCCTTGCCCGTTCAGACCTTGATTATTAGGATAATTAGTGAAAAAATTAATCTGCGAGTAACTTTGTGGCATTCGCACTTTGACAGGAACGCACGAGGAAATAAGTGAAAGTTTTAGTTGTCGGTAATGGGGGACGTGAACACGCTCTAGCGTGGAAACTGCTACAATCAGACAAAATTGAGCAAGTTGTCTGTGTACCTGGGAATGGCGGTACTGCAACAATGGAACGTTGCCAAAATTTGCCTTTAGCGGTAAATGACTTTGAAGGCATAGGCAAATTTGCTCTGGAAAAGGGCATTTTTTTAGTAGTGGTTGGTCCAGAAGTACCTTTAGCAAAGGGTATTACAGACTATCTGCAAAGTAAAGGACTGATGGTATTTGGTCCAAACAAAGCCGGAGCGCAAATAGAAGCTAGTAAAGCCTGGGCTAAAGCTTTAATGCAAGAGGCAGGAGTTCCCACGGCTAAAGCGGCAGTTTTTCAAGAAGCAGCAGCAGCAAAAGCTTATGTACAAGCAGAGGGAGTGCCAATTGTCATTAAAGCTGATGGTTTAGCTGCTGGTAAAGGTGTCATAGTAGCCCAAACCGTTGAACAAGCAGAAACCGCTATAGATGCTATTTTTCAAGGACAGTTTGGCAGTGCAGGTAATTTTGTTGTCATTGAAGAATGCTTATTAGGTCAAGAAGTTTCAGTTTTAGCATTAACAGACGGGTTAACCATTCGCCCCTTGTTACCTGCTCAAGATCATAAACGCATAGGAGAAGGCGACACCGGAGAAAATACCGGAGGTATGGGAGTGTATACGCCTACACCCATCGCCACACCGGAATTAATGGGGCGTGTGCAAACAGAAGTTTTAGAAAGAACCATCACAGCTTTAAGAAATAGAGGTATTGACTACCGGGGAGTTTTGTACGCTGGTTTAATGGTTGCAGACAATGGCGACTTTAGCGTTTTAGAATTTAACTGTCGCTTTGGTGATCCAGAAACTCAAGTCATTTTACCTTTGCTAGATACACCCTTAGAAGATTTAATCTTAGCTTGTATCCAGCAGCGTTTAGGAGAAATGCCACCTCTAACTTGGAAACCAGGTGCAGCAGCTACAGTAGTTGCCGCTTCAGGTGGTTATCCTGGAGATTATGAGACAGGCCAAGTGATCACCGGTATTGAAGCAGCAGAAACAGTAGGTGCAATAGTATTTCATGCCGGCACAAAGCTGAACTCAGACCAGCAAATCGTTACAGACGGTGGTAGAGTCTTAAATATTACTGGAATGGGAGAAAATTTTCAGCAAGCGATCGCCCAAGCTTACACTGGAATCAAACACATTCAATTTTCAGGAATGTACTACCGTCGAGATATCGGTCATCGTGTCTTGAAAACAAAGTGATACAGCACTTTGCAGGTAAATGAAGTACACATATTAACATTTTAATATAATAAATCTTGTGGGGTGGGCATCCTGCCCGCCTTTGTGTACCTCATTCAGATAAAATAGACTGTAATTTAGCAGGTTAGTAGGTTTTCCACCTCCCCACCATTCCATCTTCCCCATTTCTCCCTAACACCTTTTTTGAATTAACTGTTAATTTTTAAATGGTTGAGACAGAAAACACACAACTACTAACAGCTATAGTGATCCGATTTGATTCATGAATTTTTCGTGGAGGCAGGGAACAGGGAACAGGGAACAGGGAACAGGGAACAGGGAACAGGGAACAGGAAAGAAGGCTGTCAGTATTTATGGTGAGCGAAGCCGAACCATGTACTGAGTTCTGTTCAAAAATCAAATAGGAGTCCTATATATATAAATATATTTAAGATGCTGGCTTTTTTCACAACAATCCGCAACGTCATTAGCCATTGGTGGTATGAATTTACCCTCCAAACCAAACTTCTAGCAGTCGCCACCCTAGTTGTTTCCTTATTCATGAGTGGCCTAACTTTTTGGGCAGTCAACACCATTCAACAAGATGCACGTCTTAACGATACCCGCTTTGGTCGTGACCTGGGACTACTACTAGCTTCCAACGTTGCCCCACTCATCGCGGAAAACAATCTCACAGAGGTAGCCCAATTTTCCCAACGTTTCTACAGCAGTACATCTAGCGTCAGATATATGCTTTACTCTGATGAAACCGGGAAAATCTTTTTTGGCATTCCTTTTTGGGAAACCGAAGTAGAAAACTCCCTCACCATCAAACGAAAAATACAACTACCAGAAGATTATCCTGGTGACGATGACCAGCCAATGGTACGCCAACATAACACCCCAGATGGTTTAGTCACAGATGTATTTATTCCTTTAATAGAGGATCAAAAATATTTAGGCGTGTTGGCCATTGGCATCAACCCCAACCCCACAGTAGTCATTTCCTCCAACTTTACCCGTGATGTCACCATCGCTGTATTTATCACAATTTGGGTGATGGTTATTTTAGCAGGAGTAATTAACGCTTTAACCATTACAAAACCAATTAAAGAACTATTAGTAGGCGTTAAACAAATTGCCGCCGGGAATTTTAAACAGCGAATTGACCTACCACTGGGAGGGGAACTAGGAGAGCTTATTTTCAGCTTTAATGAAATGGCAGAGCGTCTAGAACGCTACGAAGAACAAAACATAGAAGAATTAACCGCCGAAAAAGCCAAATTAGAAACCTTGGTTTCCACCATTGCCGATGGTGCAGTATTAATTGACAACAATATGCAGGTAATTTTAGTCAACCCCACAGCACGACGCATTTTTGCCTGGGAAGGGGTTGATGTGGTAGGTAAGAATGTACTGCATAACTTACCCCAAAGCGTACAAATGGAAATTACCCGCACCTTGTACGAAATGGCAGCCGGTGAATGTGAAAGTGCTGAGTTCCGCATCCCCCTCAACCAACCCACCAAACGCACTATCCGTATTCTTTTAACCACAGTCCTGAACCTGCAACGAGAAAGTATTAAAGGTATCGCCATTACAGTGCAAGATATCACCCGTGAAGTAGAACTGAATGAAGCCAAAAGTCAATTTATCAGCAATATTTCTCACGAACTACGCACACCATTATTTAATATCAAGACCTATATAGAAACACTCCATGACTACGGTGAAGACTTAGGAGCAGAAGACCGCCGCGAATTTCTCGCAACTGTAAATCATGAAACCGACAGACTTACCCGCTTAGTCAACGATGTATTAGATTTATCAAAACTAGAATCCGGTCGCACTTACAACTTTGATGGTGTTGATTTAGCACAAGCATTAGAGCAGACCTTACGCACTTACCAACTCAACGCCAAAGATAAAGGAATTGAACTGGTTCAGGAAGTAGCCCCGAATTTACCGCTAGTAATGGGTAATTATGATTTATTACTGCAAGTTTTTGGTAATTTAATCGGTAATGCGCTCAAATTCACTCCCGCAGGTGGTCAAGTAGCCATTCGCGCCTACCAGCTAAAGCCTCCCATATCAGAACAAAAGCATCCCCTAGTCAGGATTGAAATTAGTGATACAGGTATAGGTATCGCCCCAGAAGACCAACAGGCAATATTTGACCGCTTCTTCCGGGTGGAAAATCGAGTTCACACCCTGGAAGGTACAGGTTTAGGTTTATCAATTGTCAGAAACATCATGGAAAGACATCATAGTCAAGTACATTTAGTCAGTGAAGTTGGTGTAGGTACTACTTTCTGGTTCGACTTAGCCATATTTGATGAAGAAGCCGTACCCGCATTGCTGCAAACCACAGGTGACACATCTGAAATAGCAAAGGTTTGACGCTTAACTATTAGGACTTACGCAAAATATCTCTCAAACCCTCTTTCCTTCGTGTCCTTCGTTGCTTTGTGGTTGATTCTGCCGATACAAAAAAGCTAACTAATGCTAACAAAAGTTGGCTTTTTCTTCCTGTTTCACCCTAGCAGTGTCGGCACTATCTAGTCCACAGGCTAACACGATCAATCTGACCGCTTCTTGTTTTAAATTAATCGCAGCGTTTAAATCTCTGTCAATCTCAAAGCCACAGTTATCACATTTAAACACTCTTTGAGATAATGACAGTGATGATTTCTTTTCTCCACAACCCCTCAGTTTTGCTACTGGGATAATATCTATCCACAATTACTAACTTACTGCCATACAGTTGTGTTTTATATTCTAGCTGCCTTCTGAATTGATAAAAGCCCATATCAGCTATAGCTTTTGATAATTTCCCATTTGCTAACATCCCAGATACATTCAAATCTTCTATCCCTATCACCGCGTGGTTTTTGCTAATATAGGTAGTAATTTTGTGTAATGTATCTTTTCTGATATTGGCTATTTTTTGGTGTAATCTCGCTATTTTGATTTGGGCTTTTCTATAGTTATTTGAACCTACTTTTTTATGACGGTTCAAATATTGCATTCTTGCTAACTTTTTCTCATACTTTTTATAACTTTTTACTCCATCAAATACTTCTCCTGTTGATGATATTGCTAGATGATTTATTCCTAAATCAACTCCTACAAACTCTTGATTTTTCTGGGTTTGAGTCGTTTCTATTTCTATTTTCCAAGAGATAAACCACTTGTCAGCTTGTTTACTGATGGTGACAGATTTCGGTTTATATCCTGTAGGGAGAATTTCATAAGTTTTTATCCAACCAATTACGGGTACTTTTACCTTTCTGTAGTCAATTTTTATGACACCATCTAAGGTAAAAGAATCATGTTTACCCTTTTTCTTAAACTTAGGAAACCCTTTACTTTTTTTGAAGAAAGATTTAAAAGCATCTGACAAATATCTTAATGCGTATTGAGGGGCGCATTTAGACACTTCATAATACCAAGGATGGGTAGATTTAATGGCTGCTACTAACCATTTGTGTAAATCTATGGCTGTGGGAAATTTGATTTTTTCTTCTGGTTGCAGTTTGTTATGTAATAATACCTGTTGACACAGTGCTAAACCTTGATTCCAAGCGTGTCTGGCTACTCTTGCGTGTTGCGCCAGTAGTAGTCGTTGTTGCTTGTTAACTTTGAGTTGGGTTTTGAATCCTAGTAGCATACAGTGATTTTACTGTAATTCTGTCACAAAGCAAAAGATGACAGGAAATTTTCAGTAAATGTGAGTATTTGTTAGTATTGGTTAAGAAAACAGTAACTAGCTACTAACCCTGACTTGTGCGTATGTCCTAACTATATTACTTAGGTTGTCAGAGAAATTAACAAACAGACAAATAATATAGCTATGAGCAGCACTAGACCCTGATTTCGTTGAAGCCAGCTTTTATTAGTCTGCCTTTCCAGTTCTAACTGACTCTCTTGCCAATTTTGGTAAAGAGTACAATCTTGAGCATAAGGGCGTTTGGGAAAATTACAGCTATCATCCTGATGATAAACACAGGTTTCACAAAGATAGTCATTGCCAACAGCACGATGCAAAGGAATACCCGGATGTCCAAAAGCTTTTAGAGTTATTCGGCAATGAGGACAAGTGATAGCCTGACTATCAATAAGTTGATGACAACGAGGACAAGATAAAGTAGCCAAAACCTGACAGTAAATAGAAATAGGTTAAACATTTTGATTTTAGCCAATTCGATTCACAAGCAGCGACCCAAACAGCAAATATGGCTGAGTGTTGCACCAAGTAGGCTGTTACTATATATTCCCCCATCTTGTGGGATGGGCATCCTGCCCGTTCCTGACAGCGCACCACTATAAATTTTTCTGCAACTTATAAGAAAATCGAGTGAGCCAAAACCACGCCCCCTCAAGTATCGGAACTTGGTGGAAATACTTGATCGTACTTGAGGCGGTGGATGTAGGCGAACGGATTGCCCATGCGTGGGGCAGTCATGATATATTGTTTTTCAACAGGCATGGTAATCAACCTGTATAAAAACCTAACTGCCTAACGGCAATCTGTACCTTGACAATTGAAGATTGGTGGGTTCTATTCCATAGTTCTAGTTCCTACCCAGGAATAGGTAAAATCTATCCTTCGGGAAGCCGCTTCGCGTCTACATGGGGGCTAAACTTGTGTTAAGCGTACTTGTACCGAGCCTGTCCTGAGCGGTGTCGAAGGGCGGTGTCGAAAGGCGCAGTCGAAGTAGTCGAAGTAGTCGAAACACGACACAGAATTTAAACTCAAACAAATTGGGAATCATCCAACTAGGGAAGGGCATTCCCTAAGTAAAGCTTGAGGAGAGAACCACCTCGCTTGTTAGAAACTGCAAGGGATCTAGTCTAAGTGGACTCGTTGAATCAAGAATCTGCGCTCCTTTAGGACGCAGAGTGTCAAACATTGGCAGTCCCATAGAAACTAACCACTTCTGGAGACTGCAATTAATCTGATTTGCAAAACCCTGTTCCAGTAAAGCTTTCAACCCATTCCCCAAAAAGTCTAAAAAATTTTTGAAAAAGTAGTTGACATTCCCAGAGAGGTCAGCTATATTAAATGAGGTGAGGCAAACGAAGCCCACCACTG